>CAMJRV010000253.1 GCA_946408315.1 uncultured Bacillota bacterium
TGTAAAATCCGCGAAGGAAACGATTTTATCGAGCTTTCCTGCCCTGGCGGACTGAAAGCGGTAGACACGGTCAAAACCCTTCCGTATCCGGGATTTCCCACCGACATGCAATCTCAGTTCCTGACCCTGATGACCATGGCCCAGGGGACCAGCGTCATTACGGAAACTATTTTTGAGAGCCGCTTCAAGCACGTGGAAGAGCTTCGGAGAATGGGCGCAAAGATCAATGTGGACGGCAGGACCGCCGTGGTTACCGGGGTAGAGCGGTTGACGGGAGCAAGAGTCGTCGCAAAGGATTTAAGAGGAGGAGCTTCCCTCGTTATTGCCGGTTTGGGGGCGGAGGGAGAAACGATTGTAGAAAATATTTGCTATATAGACCGAGGATATGATAAATTTGAAATGACCCTGCGTAAGCTGGGTGCCGACATCAAAAGAGAAACGACCAGCAAAACCTGAGGAATTCAGTTATGAAAGAAAAGGAAACGATCAGAAAAAAGAAGAAGCGGAAAAAGAAGCGTTATCTCCTGAAATTCTTCCTATTGGCGGCATTTGTCACAGGAATGTACTTCTTTTTCACTTCCAGCCTGTTTGATATACAGAAAATAACGGTAGAAAATAACAATTATTATACAGCAGAGCAGGTGATCAGCCTGGCAGGCGCGAAAACCGGAGAAAATCTGTTTGAAGCGTCTCTTTCGCAGATGAAAGAGAAGCTTCTGGCAGATCCGTACATCAAGAATGTGAAGTTGAAACGGAAGCTGCCTGCCGAGGTTGTCATCGCCGTCGAGGAACGTAAGGAAGATGTGGCCGTTCCCTACGGCGACCGGTATGTCATCGTGGACAAGGAGGGGATGGTGCTCCGCACCACAGATTTGGAGCCTGCGCTGACCCTTCTTCTCGGATTGACGATCGAGAATATGGAGCCCGGCACTCCGCTCAAGGTCGAGGAGAACGCCGCGCTGACGGACACGCTTAAGCTGCTTGCGGCGGTGAAAAAGCATGAACTGTACTTTAAGAAGATCGATATCTCGAAGATCATGGTGAAGGCGTACATTTACGATCAGCTTATGTGCGAGGGGACGCCGGAGGATATCGCAAGCAATCTGGACGGGCTGCAGGAAGTGCTGTATCTTCAGTATAAACAAGGGATCGAACGCGGTGTGATCACAATGGGCAGCGACAGGTATATCTCGTTCAGCCCATTGGTGGAATAGCAAGAGTAGGAGTGGAGAAAGAGATGAAAAAATTTGGCGGAATGCCCTGTTTATCGGGCTTGTCATATCGATCCAGATAACCACAACCCAGGGTTCCGATCCGGGGGGGCTTGTTCCGGTTGCCAAAGCCCAGGGATATCTGGAGGAACTGAAAAAGGTCAGGGCGGAGAAGGACGCCGCTTTGGACGAGCTGAACCGGCTTGAGGAAAGGATGGACAAGATCGAGAAAGAAAAATCCGACGAGGACTTTTTCCTGAAAGGCGTCGTATCAGACCTGGAAAAGTATAAAATGGCCTCGGGCGTGGTGGACGTCATGGGTCCCGGCGTTACCGTGACGGTTGACGATCCTCTCCCCACCCAGGGAATTACCGACGGATACAGCGTAATCATGCTGCGCTCCGACCTGCTCCTCAGCTTGGTGAACAAGATGAAGGATGCGGGCGCCGAAGCGATCTCCATCAACGGCCAGCGGATCATCTCCACGACGGAAATCAGTCTGGCGGGAGATAATGTGAATATCAACACGGTTCCTACCGCGCCTCCCTATATCATCAAGGCCATCGGGAATCCGGATACGATCGAATCGACCCTGACGATCCGCTTTGGCATCATCGAACAGATGAAGAACTACGGTCTTCGGATCAGCATTAAAAAAGCGGACCGAATTGAGATACCAAGATACAGCGGAATTCTTAAATATCGCTATGCCGAACCTGTACCTGTGAAAGAATAGTGGTGATCTTATGAAATTGAGAGTGCTTGGCTTTTTCCTGATCTGTGCGATCGTCGGATTTTCGCTCATCGTGCAGGCCAGGATAACCAACGGACAGCAGCTCTACGTCTCCGCAAAGACCATAACCGATTACAAGACGTCGATTCAGACGGAAATTGAGGATAAAGAACGAATCGAACAGCTGATTGTCGAAGCGGAAAAAAAGCTTCAGGAGTACGAGGCGCTGGCCGGCGGCGGTGACAGTGAGCTGAAGGGCAAGCTTGTGGAAGAGCTCGACCATTACAAACTGATCAGCGGTAATACTGCCGCCCGGGGGGAAGGCGTCGTCGTCTTTGTCGACGACGGGACCAGGGACCTGTTCGAGGGGGAAGACCCCAATACGGTCCTCGTCCACGACATCGATATCCTGACGATCATCAACGACCTGAATCGTTCGGGGGCTGAGGTTCTTTCGGTAAACGGCCAGAGGCTTATGAACGGTTCCTCGATCTCCTGTTCCGGTTATACGATCCGGATCAACGGCCAGTTTTTCGCAAGACCCTTCGAGATACGGGCCATCGGGGATTCCAAACGGATGGCTGCAGCCCTCATCGGTCCTGACGGCTACGGAACGTTGCTGCAGGAATACGGCGTTATCTTCAAGCTCACCATAAGGGACGACATGACTATCGCCAGATATACGGAACCACAGAACTATAAATATATGACAAAGGCAAAAGAGGAGGAATAGAAGTTGTTAATCGCAATGATACTAGGATTACTGGGCGGGATCTTTTTAGGCTTTGCTTTGGATATCTCATACCCGACGGAATACTCATTCTATATCACCATGGGTCTTCTTGCCGCAATCGACTCCATCCTGGGGGCTGCCCGGTCCCATCTGGAAGGAAAATACAACAACCTGATCTTTATCACCGGCTTCGTCACCAACGCCATTTTGGCGGGCCTTCTCGCCTATCTGGGTGACCGGCTCGGGGTGCCGCTTTATTATGCCGCAATTCTCGTTTTCGGCGGCCGCCTGTTCCAGAATTTAGCTGTGATCCGGAGGCTCCTTATTGACAAGTACATTATAAAAAAAGATAGCAATATCAACAAGAAATAGGTGCAATGGCTCAGTGCTTATGGTATAATGAACGCTAAGGATTGAGTGCAGTGTGCCGTAAGGCGGCGCTCATGAAAACGTGCTGCAAGATAGGATAAGCACTAATTTGGTAACGGGAGGTTGCGGGACTTATGTTACATTTTGAAATGAACGAGCAAAGTACGGCGCAAATCAAGGTAATAGGTGTTGGCGGCGGCGGAAGCAATGCCGTCAATAGAATGATAGATGCAGGATTGAACGGCGTAAATTTTATGGCAATCAATACGGACAAGCAGGCTCTGGCTGGTTCCAGAGCTGAGACGAAGCTGCAGATAGGGGAAAAGCTGACGAAGGGGCTCGGCGCAGGCGCCAATCCCGAGGTCGGTCAAAAGGCGGCGGAGGAAAACATCGACGATCTGACCAAGTTTATCGCCGGTTCCGATATGGTATTCATTACGGCCGGAATGGGAGGAGGCACCGGAACGGGAGCAGCTCCCATCATCGCAAAGGCGGCCAAGGACCTTGGAATCCTTACGGTAGGTGTCGTGACGAAACCATTCACCTTTGAAGGGAAAAAGAGAAAGGATCACGCAGAGCTTGGCATCAAGTTTCTGAAAAAATATGTGGACTCTCTCGTCGTCGTTCCTAACGACAAGCTGCTGCAGATTGCGGAAAAGAACACCTCCATGCTGCAAGCGTTCAGTATGGCGGACGAAGTCCTGAAACAGGGAGTACAGGGAATTTCCGATCTGATTGCGGAAGCTGGACTGATCAATCTGGACTTTGCCGATGTGAAGACCGTTATGAGCGATCGGGGCATTGCCCACATGGGCGTCGGAAGAGGACGGGGCGAAGACCGTGTTCAGGAGGCTGTGAAGGCCGCCATTGAAAGCCCGCTGCTGGAGACATCCATCAACGGAGCGAAGGCAATTTTACTTAACATCATGGGAGGCTACGATCTGGGTATGCTCGAGGTCAACGAAGCGGCGGACCAGATCGAAAAGGCGGCGGACAAGGACGCCATCGTCATCTTCGGCGCATCCGTCAAAGAGGACATGCAGGACGAGATCGTAATAACCGTCATTGCCACCGGCTTTGAAGACCGGCCGGCAGACATATTATCGCCGAGCAGAGACAAGGCAGATGCTCTTGCCGCAGAGGAAGAAGGCGCGGAGGGTGCGTCTCAGGATCATGAAGACGGTCCGGCTCGGGATGATATTTTCCAAACGAAGGTAACCGGTGCATTTGATATCCCATCTTTCCTTACAAAAGACAAAATGGGCAGCTTTTAACTAAAGATTTGAAAGGTGAGCCGGGGTAAAAGCCGGCTTTTCTAATTGCGCACCTGGCCACATTTGCTGTGCGCCATACAGAATCGTTAAGTGACAGAATTTTTCAGTTGGTGGTGAGTGAGATGAAGCAGATCGTCTCGGCAGAAAATCCGATCTATAAAGCGGCAGCGCAGTTAAAGCAGAAGAAATACCGGGACGAACAGAGCAAATATCTGATCGAGGGTCCCAACCTGATCCGGGAAGCTCTGCGAAACGGCGGAGAGATCGAGCTGCTTCTGCGCAGTGAGGATTTCAGAAACGAGGACTTCAGAAGCGAAGGCTTTGATCCCGGGGAGACGGATGCGCAGACGGCGGTCCTGGCGCCGGGGCTTTTTCGCAGGCTGTCGGATACCGAGACACCGCAGGGCATCATGGCCGTTGTGAGAAAAAAGATTTATTCCGAAGAAGCATTTTTTTCCGGCCGGCCGGCAGCGTCCAACATCATCGTTCTGGACAGGCTGCAGGAT
>CAMJRV010000254.1 GCA_946408315.1 uncultured Bacillota bacterium
CGCAGAAACATTATTTTGATGAAATCGATGAAATCAGCATCAAGGACGGCGGAAACCTTTCTGCAGAGGGCTATGACATCACCTTTGGCTTCTCCATTTGGACGACCATCGACGAGTGCCTGAACCCTCCGTTCAAATGGGAAAAGGATAAGGGCATCTATACGGTAGAACCGTTTTCTGAGCCGGAGCTGTTCACTTTCCCCGATGGGATCGGCGAGCAGGAGCTGGTAAACGTGGAGCATGAGGAAATGGTGATGCTGCCGCGTTACATGGGCGATGTGGCGAAGCGGATGAGCTTCAAGTACGGTCTGGGACGCGACTTTATCACCATGCTGAAAAACCTGAGGGCCCTGAGGCTTGACGATAAGCACGGCAAGGTAAGAGGAACCGGGCTTTCGCCGAGGGATGTGGTCGGAATGGTAGCTCCGAGTCCGGTGGAAGTGGCAGACAAGCTGAAAGGAAAATGCTGCGTCGGCACCCTGGTCACCGGGAAAAAGGACGGCCTGGAACGAAAGGTCTTCATTTATCAGACCTCGGACAACGAGGAACTGATGGCCCGGATCGGCTGCGGCTGCGTCGTGGGACAGACGGCCTACAATCCGGTCATTGCCTTTGAGCTCTTAGCCAAAGGAAAGTGGGACGGCAAGGGCGTTCTCGGACCGGAATGCTTCAATCCCGACGATTACATCAAATTGGCGGATGAATACGATTTCTACATCGGCATGATGGAAATGGAATCGGAATATAAGAAGGTGCTGGATAAAAAAGCCCTCCTTGCTGACGCCGAATAAGTTCAGATAGAATACGATAAGGATAAATCAGCCCGGCAAAGAGAAATTATGAGGCTCTTTGCCGGGCTGTCCAAATTTTTGGCGTATTGCCATATTTCAGAGAGGAATCGCTGAGGCGCGCTATATTAAGTTGAATTCAGCGGCAGCGACAAATTCCTCGCGCTGCTCCATTTCTTTGCGCCGCTGTTCCTGCCCGGACGGATCATCCTGGACGTACCGGCCTTCCGCAATCTCATGGGCGTTCTTTATGATCCGGTGTTTTCCCGGATGACACCGGTACAAGCTGATGGGAATTTCCAGGACCGCGGTGGAATGAGGCGAAAGAATGATTCCTTCCAGGGTGAAAAACAGCGGGTCGTACACCGGCGGCACTTTATACCACGTTCCGTCGATCTCAACTTCCAGTTGAAAGGCTCTTCCGTACATGATCGAGGTATCGCTGTCGTTTGTCAGGACGAGGTCGACGGTTCTGCTTTTATAAGGGTACTTCTCCTTTTGGGCGGTCAGAGAAACAGCGCCGCCGTCCGAGATCTTTTCATAGGAAGGAGTAAGCCAGCGGGGATCATACCCATAGGTCGAGATGGGATCATAGGCGACAGAAATCCTCTCCAGGTACTGGTAGCTGTAAGCTTCCTCTTCTTCCGCAGACTTTTCTTCCCCTGTAGATTCTTCGTCGGCCTCAGCCCGTACGACAACTGTTCTGCCGATCACAACGGGGATCAATTCCGATTTCTGCCTGATCTCGCAGACCCCCTCTTCGACATCGGCCCAGGCGTCTCCCGCCGTTTCAAAAGACAGGTCTTCCCCGGAAACAAGATCGGGTGTGAAATCCGCATTCTCAGTTCCGCAGACCGCGAAGTAATCCGCACTCTTCCATACGGTGATTACAACGGAGGCGTAGTATTGACAGTTCCAGCGCGCTTCCAACCTCTCGTCGGCAATCTCAATATACCTGCGTTCGAAGGTCCCGTTTTCGATGAGACCCTCTGCTCTCTCTTCCGACATCAATTGACGGGAGACCAGGTTTTTTCTGAGGATTTCCCTGATTTTCCCGGCCTCGCCCTCCGGTAAGGAATAACTCGAATCCAGCAGGGTGACCTTCTGGTAAGCTTCTGCGCCTCCCTGATCCTCCGCGATGGCGCGGTCTTTCGTGCCGCCGTTCCGGTTTTCTCTGCTGTCGGCTTGATGGGAGCCGGAAGGGACCGCGCAGGAAGTGAACAATAGGATACATATGAGCATTGCAATCGACGCCGCGTTGCGTCTCACAGACGGTTTCCCCTTCATTTGCCCCTCCTGAACTCTTTTCCCTTTTATTTCTTAGACGAGAAAAATCAGGATAATGTTCCGCGCGATTTGCTGATGCAAAGGAAAAATGCTATAATGATCGACACAAGGATTGTGAGGAAAGGAAACATATGCTGCATATTTATTACGGTCGGGAAAGTCTGGATAAGGATCGATTTTTGTTTCATCGCATTGCAGAGGAACTGTCCCGCGACAGGCGAAAAATTCTGCTGCTGGTGCCGGATCAGTTTACCCTTCAGGCGGAGCGCAACGCCTTTACCTACCTCGGCGTGGACGGTCTCATGGACCTTGAGATCATGAGCCAGACGAGGCTGGGATTTAAGGTCCTGTCCGAAGTCGGAGGCAGCGGAAAAATACCGGTGGACAAGTACGGCAGACATATGCTGCTGGCAAAGATTCTGTCGGAGGAGAACGAGAGCCTGGAAGCCTTTCGGGGAGTAAATCAGAAGGCGTCCTTTATCGAGATGACGAACAACCTGATTTCCGAAATGAAGCAGTTCAACGCTTCGCCGGAGGACCTCCTGAAGATCCTTCAGGAAACGGAGGAGACCTCCATTTTACATAGAAAGCTAAAGGATATCCATAAAATCTACACGAAATATGAGGAGCTGATCGAGGGAAAGTACCTCGATACGGAAGACTACCTCAATCTTTTTGTCTCTAAAATCGGACAGTCCGCACTGATCCGGGATGCAGTGATCTGGATCAGCGGCTTTGATTATTTTACTCCGAAAAGCATGAATATCATCGAACAGTTGATGCTGACCGCGAAGGAAGTGGGCGTTGTTCTCACCGCCGATTGCTCTTCCGGGGCGGGGGGCTGCGCTTTGCCGTCTGAGAGCCGCGACAGCGATCTTTTCGACCTGACCCGGGGGATCATGTATAAGCTGAAGGTTCTTGCGGAAAGAAACGGAATCCCTTATGAAGAGACGCCGATCGATGGCGGCTGCCGGATCGCGGCGGGAGACGGCCCTGGGAAGAAAGCGCCTGCGCTGGTCCATCTGGAGCAGGAGATCTATGCCCAGCCCCACAGACAGGCGATCGCAGGGGTCTCCATTACCCTTTGTCAGGCTGCCAACTTTTACGCCGAGGCGGAGACGGCGGCGGCGAAAATCGTTGAACTGATCCGGGATGAAGGGTTCCGTTACAGAGATATTCTCGTGATCTGCAACGATATGGAAACACGGGCGTCTGTAATAAAAAGAGTCTTCGCCGACTATGGGATTACCGCCTTCCTGGATAAAAAGCGGGATGTTCTGCATCACCCGTCCATCGAATTCATTACGGCCCTCATCGATATCACCGCAAAAGGCTGGCTCTATGAGGATATCTTCCGGATGCTGAAGACCAACCTGGCGCCCATCTCCTTTGAGGACTGCGAGGACCTGGAAAACTACGCGGTGAAATACCGTATCAGGGGAAGCCGCTGGAAGACGGACTTCACCTACGGCGCAAAGGCGGAAGGCGAGGACGTGCTGCTGAGGATCAACGGGATCAGAGCGCAGGTTTACGATTATATCACCGCTTTTGAGGCGGGGTTCAAGAAGAAAAAGACGGTACGGGAGAGAACTGCCGCGATCTATGATTTTCTGACGGAAAAGGCCCAGCTTCCCGAACGGATCTCCGCACTCATCGATTATCTGATGGAAGAAAACCAATATGAATATGCGGAAGAAGCTTCCCAGATCTGGGGCGTCATCATAGGAATCTTAGACCAGCTCGTTGAGCTGATCGGAGACGAGGAGATTTCTCCCGAGGAATACGGCGCCATCCTGAAATCCGGGTTTGAAGCTGTGGAAATCGGGCTTCTTCCTCCGACCATCGATCAGATCCTCGTCGGCACCATGCAGAGGACAAGGGCTTCCAATGTCAAGGCGCTGATCGTTCTCGGCGCCAACGACGGACTGCTTCCCGCAGCCGCCCTTTCGGAAAGCCTGCTGAACGAGGATGAAAAAACGGTCCTGTATAAGAAGGGAATTGAAATCTGCAAGATCGACGACCTGCGGGCCAGGGAGGAGAAGCTTGCCATCTATAAAAACCTGTCCAAGCCGTCCCGCTTCCTCTGGATGAGCTATTCCGCGTCGGACCTGGAAGGAAGAGAAAGCAAGCCGTCCATCCTGTTCGATAAGATCAGAAAGATCTACACCGATATCCGGGTGACAAAGGATATCCTGAATTCGGAGGAGCCGATGGCTCTCATCGAAGCGTCGGGAAGTACGCTCCGCCACATGACCGAGGCATTCCGAAATGCGATGGAGGGAGCGCCGCTGCGGGAGGAATGGCTTGCGGCATACCGGTGGTACGGCCACAGTTCGGAACATCTGCTTCGCCCCATGAAAGAAGGACTGCTGTTTACCAACCGGCAGGAAAAGATCGGGAAAGAGCTGACCCGGAGACTATACAGCAAAGATTTTTTGGCGGCGCTGTCCCTCAGCCCGTCCAGGCTGGAGCGGTTTTCAAGATGTCCGTTCTCCCATTTTCTCAATTACGGCTTAAAGCCGGATGAACGGCGGGTTTTTGAGATCGCGGGCAGGGAAATCGGCGATGTTTACCACCAGTGCTTTATGAAATTGTCGGAAACACTGTCCGTCCCCGGAATGGATATTACAGACCCGGGGTCGCCGTGGATGGCCGTGAGCCGGGAGCAATGCCAGGCGATGATTGATTCCTTTATTGAAGAGGCTTCCCTGGAGTACAGAGAGGGAGTCATCGCCCGGGGAGTG
>CAMJRV010000255.1 GCA_946408315.1 uncultured Bacillota bacterium
TTACTTCTGGGATATGACAAGGACAGCGACGGGCTCAATGTCGCTTTTCTTCCGCGAGATTTGGTCGTTGCAGAGGCTGGCGAGGAGGCGGGCGGAAACCAAAAACTGTCCCGATACGCGAGTGAGAACACTCCGGAGGCGGTGACAGACAGGCTCGGAGAGCTTTTGGGCGTCGACGTCCATCATTATGTCAGGATTGATACCGGCGTTTTGAGAGATCTGGTGGATGCCGCAGGCGGCGTGGAGTTCGACGTGCCCATGCGAATGCTCTACAAGGACCCCCAGCAGGATCTTTCCATTGACCTGCAGGAGGGCAGACAGGTACTCGACGGAACAAAGGCAGAAATGCTGCTGCGCTATCGGAAAGGTTATGTAGACGGGGATCTGGGACGGATCAGCGTACAGCGGGAGTTTCTCAAGGCGGCTCTGGCGCAGAAATCGAAGCTGGATCTTTCTGCCGGAGAAGTCTATCAAATGCTGTCCCACCGGATCGAAACAGACCTGGACCTGAAAGGCGCGACGAGCTGGATTTCTCTGGCGCAAAAGCTGGGAAGCTCTGACGGAGGGGTAAATTTTATAGAGCTGCCGATCACTGTGAATCCCGTTCCTCCCTGGGAGCTGAACCTTACGCCGGAGGCAGGGGAACAGATAAAAAATAATTTTTGATTGACAACAAGAAAAATGGTGAATATAATAGTAGCAATATAAAAAAGCGACGACCAGGAACCAGTAACGGCTGCGCCGATCCTTACAGAGAGCTTTCGTCCGGTGGAAAGAAAGCAGGTATCGATACCGTGAATTCATCCTGAGAGCTGCATACTCAAAGGCGGATCATCCCGCCCTGTAGGCTGTGCCGGATTCCGACCGTTATCCCGGAGAAGCGATGATTGTCGCTTGCTGAGGTTGTTTTGATTAACAACGAAGACAAGGTGGTACCGCGAAATGATATTTCGTCCCTGTTACAGGGACGATTTTTTTGTGCTCGCAGCCCCGTTTGCCTTGCAAATGCCGGCAGGTGCCGTACAAACAGTTTTCAGGGAACCTGATACCCTCTATTGACAAAGGGTAAGGTTCGTTGAAATAAATTATTTTTAGGAAGGGGCCCGACGACTGTTTATTCAAGACGGCAGAAGAAGTCAAATAAGCAAATCGGCCGGGCCGGTAGGAGGAATATTATGAAAAGATATGGAAAGCTGACAGCGGTGCTCATCCTGTCCGTATTGCTCATTGCGATGGGTACGGGCTGCGGAAGTTCCGGGCAGGGAGATGCTCAGTCAGGAGAAGAAAAGGTAGTTCAGGTAGGTATCGTGCAGTACATGGATCACGTGGCCTTAGACGCCGCACGGCAGGGCTTTGTCGACGCATTGAGCGACAACGGCTATGTTGACGGCGAGAACATAAAGATCGATCTGCAGAACGCCCAGGGCGATCAGAGCAATCTGTCGACCATCAGCGACCGTTTTGTCAGCAATAATATGGACCTGGTGCTTGCCATCGCGACTCCGGCGACCCAGGCAGTTGCCGGCAAGACGACGGAGATTCCGATTCTCGGCACCGCGGTTACGGACTATGTGGCGGCTCGTCTTGTAGATTCCAACGAGGCGCCCGGCGGAAACGTTACGGGAACGACGGACATGAATCCGATCAAGGAACAGATCGACCTGCTGACTAAGCTCGTGCCCGACGCAAAGACCGTCGGCGTTCTCTATACTTCGAGCGAAGACAATTCGATCATTCAGGCAGGTCTGGCCAAGGAAGCCATCGAAGCGCTGGGGTTGAAATACGTCGAAGTGACGGTGACCAACTCCAACGATGTCCAGCAGGCGACTCAGTCCATCGTCAGTCAGTGCGATGCGATATACATACCGACGGATAACGTGTTTGCATCTGCAATGCCCGTCGTTCACGGCGTAACCGCCGCGTCCAAGACCCCGGTCATTTGTGGAGAATCGGGAATGGTAGACGGGGGCGGACTCGCCACACTGGGAATCAATTACTACGATCTCGGATATCAGACAGGTCTCATGGGAGTGAAGATTCTCAAGGGAGAAGCAGAACCTGAAACGATGCCGGTGGAATCGGCGGCGAAGTTTGACTTTGCCATCAACGGCGCCGTCGCAGAAGAAATCGGTCTGACCATTCCTGCCGATCTGGAACAATACGTAAAAAAAGCGGAGTAAGGAAACGATAGGAGCGAGGAAAGATCATGTTACAGATATTGCTTGGCGCGATTTCACTGGGCTTGTTATGGGCAGTGATGACAATCGGCGTATATATCACTTATAGAATACTGGACATAGCCGACCTGTCGGTGGAAGGCAGCATTGCCATGGGCGCTGCCATCGCGGCACAGTTGATTTACAACGGCGTCAATCCCTTCGCGGCCTCTCTTGCTGCCTTTCTGGGCGGAATGGTCGCCGGGCTGGTAACGGGGCTCTTACATACCAGGCTGAAGATACCGGCCCTGTTATCGGGAATTTTGACGATGATCGCGCTGTATTCCATCAATCTGCGCATCATGGGAAAAGCAAACCTGTCGCTGCTGCGCATGGATACCGTCTATACAAAATTTGAAGAGCTGGGTCTTTCTCATACGAATGCCGTGATTCTGTTCGGTCTGCTCTGCGTGCTGGGCGTCGTCGGCATCCTGTACTGGTTTTTCGGAACGGAAATCGGCTGCGCGATCCGCGCTACGGGAAACAATTCCCAGATGGCGAGAGCGCAGGGAATCAATACGAATAACATGATCATCCTCGGTCTGGTGATCAGCAACGGTCTGGTGGCTTTCAGCGGTTCACTGATCGCCCAGAGCCAGAGCTTTGCCGATGTGCAGATGGGGATCGGCTCCATCGTCATCGGGCTGGCGTCCGTCATTATCGGAGAAGTGCTGTTCGGAAAGAGAAATTTCTTCAACCGCCTGCTCTCTCTGGTGATGGGAGCCGTAACCTACCGTATCATTATCGCGCTGGTACTGAAGCTGGGGATGCCGGCAAACGACCTGAAGCTGTTTACGGCAATCACCGTTGCTGTCGCCCTGTCGCTTCCGGTATTCAGAAGCTACTTAAGGCCGATTAAAAAATCCATGAGGGGGGAAAGTGCAGATGCTGTCGATCAACGGAATCTATAAGAAGTTCAACGCAGGAACGATCAATGAAAAGGAAGCCCTGACCAATGTCAGCCTGACCCTTGAAGAAGGGGATTTTGTAACCCTGATCGGCGGAAACGGCGCGGGAAAGTCGACGCTGCTCAACTGTGTGGCTGGGGTGCACCCCATCGACCGGGGATCGATCCTTTTTGACGGAGAGGACGTAACGAAGCTGTCGGAACACCGGCGCGCAGGCTCCGTCGGAAGGGTGTTTCAGGACCCTATGATGGGAACGGCGGCCAATATGGGCATCGAAGAAAACCTTGCCCTGGCCTTCCGGCGCGGACAGTCTCGAAGCCTGAGATGGGGTATCTCGAACAAGGAAAGAGAAAAATACAGAGAGGCGCTGAGTCAACTGGGGCTCGGTCTGGAAAACCGCCTGAGTTCAAAGGTAGGGCTGCTTTCGGGAGGGCAGCGTCAGGCGCTGACACTGTTGATGGCCACCCTGATCCGGCCGAAAATATTGCTCCTCGACGAGCATACCGCGGCACTGGACCCGAAAACTGCGGAAAAGGTGCTGACTTTAAGCGATCAGTATATTAAAGAAGGCAATCTTACCACTCTGATGGTCACCCATAACATGCTCCATGCGATTCAGCACGGCAACCGGCTGATCATGATGCACGAGGGACGGATCATACTGGACATCAGCGGCGAGGAAAAGAAGCAGCTTACCGTTGAAGATCTTCTGAAACGGTTCGGCAAGGTCAGCGGAGAAGTGTTCGCAAACGACCGGGCATTGCTGTCTTAAAATTCAAAATAGAAAAATTATATTAGATTGCCGAACAGTGGTATTTCCACGGGAGCCTCCCTCGCTTGTATGCTGTGCATAAGCTCGGTACAAGGGTTCAGGTCTCCCTTAGAAAATACCACTGTTCGGCTTTTCTCTATTGTAAATAGTAACGTTTTCAGACAAATTCAAAAAAGAAAATTGATAGAAGGCTACGAAAAATGAAATTTTACTGTATAATAAATATGGAATAAATACGAAACATAAGCAAAAGGCCAATATAATGAACAGAATCTCATCAAAAATCATATGCTCCGGGTTTCCGGCCCTTCGGCACAAAAACTTCAGGCTCTTCTGGACCGGCCAGGCCATCTCTGTGATCGGATCATGGATGCAGAGCATCGGACAGTCCTGGCTCGTTCTGGAATTAACCCATTCGGCTTTTCGATTGAGCGTCGTCACGGCGATGCAGTTTCTTCCGGTAATGGTTTTCTCCCTTTATGCAGGAACGCTGGCCGACCGGCTTTCAAAGCGCAGGACGCTTATTTTTACCCAGGCATCCCTTGCGGTGCTGGCGACCGTCCTGGCGACCATAACCTACCTGCAGGTGGTGCAATACTGGCATATCCTGATTCTTGCCCTGCTTCTGGGCCTCGTGAACACACTGGATATTCCCACCAGACAGGCATTTATCGTCGAGCTGGTAGACAGGGAACACCTGACGAATGCCATCGCGTTGAACTCCAGTATTTTTAACCTCGGACGGGTGATCGGCCCGGCGGTCGCCGGTCTGCTGATCGGGCTTGTGGGGATTGACGTCTGCTTTTACATCAACGCCGCCAGCTTTATCGCCGTAATCGCAAACCTGTGGCTGATCTGTGTTCCGGAAACGCCTCCGCCGCAGAAAGAATTCGGCTCCCTGAGACGGATCTATCATGATAT
>CAMJRV010000256.1 GCA_946408315.1 uncultured Bacillota bacterium
ATATTAACATGGGGCTTGTTTCTTTCAAATTTAGCTTTTGCCATTTTTTCAATCCTCCGTTTCTGACAACCTTCTATTTTCTCTTCGATGTCGACACTTCCTGCCTGTCCGTCCGCTGAAAAGCATCACATTGCAAAACATAATTGGAGCTGTTGAGCAGGTTCGAACTGCCTACCTCTTCCTTACCAAGGAAGTGCTCTACCTACTGAGCTACAACAGCATAGCTACCGTGTTCGACACTAATGGTAATGGTACTATATTTGAAAGCCGATGTCAATACATTTTATCGTCCTAAATACAGCTCCAATTTTCGCTTTGTTCTTTGAATTGCATTATCGATCGCTTTGGGCGATCTTCCGGTAATCTCTGCAATCTGCAGGTAAGATTTTCCTTTCAGATACTCATTCCACACGCTCAATTCAAGATCGCTGAAAATCTCTGCGCCGTTTCCCTCGATATAGTCCATATCCTCTTTTAAAAGGAAAAGGGCCTCCGGGTCGGTATTGCTGTCGGACGACAGAGTTTCCTCCAGCGTCGTATCCGGCTCGGAATCGGACAGCGGCTTGTTGAGGGATACGGACGTATTCAGCGGAGAATGTTTCAGCCTCGTCGCGCGTTTGATCGCGGTAATGATCTGCCTGTTGATGCAGATTTCCGCAAAGGTGTGAAACGACGCCTGCTTATCTTTATTATAACTCCGAATCGCCTTAAAAATTCCGATCATGCCCTCCTGGACGATATCCTCGCTGTCCGCACCCACCATAAAGTACAGATGAGCCTTGCTCCTCACCACATCCTTGTACTTTCTGATGAGATATTCCTCTGCATTCTCGCCACCCTCCTGAGCCAGCTTTACCAGCTGTTCATCTGTCAGTTCCTCGTAACTCTCCATATTATAACCCCTTTATCATTACCTTTTCCTTTATCTCTATCTTCCCTCTATCTTATTTTTTCTCTGACGCCTGACCTCATACATCAGGACGGCGGCAGCGTTGGAAGCATTCAGAGAGCTGATCTTTCCCGCCATGGGGATGGATAAGCTGAAGTCGCATTTCTCCTTCACCAGCCTGCTGATCCCCTGTCCTTCCGCGCCGATGACCAGCGCCAGACTGCCTGAGAGATCTGCCTTGTCATATTCCGTCCCCCCCATGTCGCAGGCGCCGATCCACATACCCCGCTTTTTGAGCAGGTCGATGGTCTGGGCAATATTGGCAACCCTTGCGACAGGGACATATTCCACAGCCCCGGCCGCCGCCTTTGCCACAACGTCTGTGATGCCTGCCGCTCTGCGTTTGGGAATGATGATTCCGTGCGCCCCTGCGCCGTCCGCTGTCCGCATGATGGCTCCCAGGTTATGCGGGTCCTCGATCCCGTCCAGGATGATGAGGAAGGGGTCCTCTCCCCGCTCTCCTGCCTTTTCGAGGAGATCCTCCACATCGCAGTACCGGTAAGCGGAAACATAGGCGATTACCCCCTGATGGGCCCGTCCTTCCGCAATTCGATCCAGCGCGGTTTTCTCGGTAAACTGGCAAAAGAGGTTCTTTTCTCTCGCCATCCCAACAATTTTACGGATTGATCCCTCCGTATCCTTTGCGATCAGCAGCTTCTCGATGTCCCTTCCGCCTTTGAGGGCTTCCATGACCGGATTTCTGCCGATGATAATGTTTTCCTTTCCGGAAGTCTGTTCTTCTCTCAATTTACTTTCTCCTATATTCCGTGAAGCGGTATTCCACTCCGCCGTCATTGTGCACTTCGCTTTCCCAAACAAGCTCCAAGTCGCCGCGCTCATCCAGATTTTCATAATGCCTGTCCGCATCGAAGGCGCCGTCGATCTTCGTAACGAGATGGGCGTTGCAGTACGGTCCGAACTGCCGGTAAACAGCCTCGCCGCCTATGATGAATACGTCCTCCATGTTATAACTTTCCAAAACCTTAAACAGTCCGCCCATGGACCGGCAGACGATACAAGCCGGCCGCTGAAAATCGGGATTTCTTGACAGGACGATGTTCACCCTGCCGCTGAGCGGTTCTTTCCCGGGGAGGGTTTCAAAGGTGGCCCTGCCCATAACAATGATTTTGCCCATAGTCTGCTCTCTGAAATATTTCAAATCGCCGGGGAGAGAAACGCACATGCCGCCGCCCTTTCCGATTCCCCAGTTATTATCAACCGCCACGATGCTTTTCATTCTATCACACTCCCTTTCCGAAGCGACATCCGGAGGTGCCGCAAAGCGGAACTGCCGCGAGGACGCCTTTCAATATATCATTTTCACAAAGCCAAATTACATGATATAATCAATTTAACATAACAAAACGAAAAATGTAAGGAGATTTTATTATGAAAGCGATCAAGCCCCATTATATTATTGAGACTGAGATCAACGGTGATCAACTCCTGAAGCAGATTGAGAAAGCCGGAAGAACTTGCTATAAAAGTGAAGATAAGATTACATCCGATTCTGCCGCCAAATTCGTGTCGGCATTGATCAAACACGGCCATGAAGCGATGATCGAGCACAATGCGATCACGGTCAGGTTCGTCTGTGACAGGGGAGTCACCCATGAAATCGTAAGGCATAGAGTTGCCTCTTACGCTCAGGAAAGCACGAGATACTGCAATTACAGCAACGACAAATACGGCAATGAAATCAATGTGATCGACATTGCCGGCGGGATGAACTTTGATACGAAGATGAAAAATTACGATCCAGATACGATCGCTGCGATACTCCTGGAATGGACAGCCGCCATGGAGGCTGCGGAAAAGCATTATATGAGGATGATCGAGCTGGGCGCAACTCCACAGATCGCCAGAGGCGTTCTCCCCACATCGGTGAAGACCGAGATCGTCGTAACGATGAACCTGCGTGAGTGGAGGCACTTTTTCAAGCTCAGGACTGCGGTGGATTCACATCCTCAGATGCGCGAAATCGCAATACCGCTCCTCGAAGAATTGAAGACCCTCATCCCATGCGTTTTCGATGATATTTCTGTAAAATAATAATATCGGCGCCGGCTATCAGGCCGGCGCTTTTTCAACCGCGCTGCGTCCCTGCGAAAAAATGACCCAAATGCAGGCCTAAGATGGCGAGCAGAATGCCAAGGCCGAGAGAGCTGAACAGATAGATTGACAGCAGTCTGTAATTCTTCTTTTGAAACAGCGTTACATTCTCCATCTGAAAGGTGGAAAAAGTCGTAAAACCGCCCATAAAGCCCGTGCCGAGGAGCAGTTGATTAAAATTGCCGGGATGGGCTGCCGTCAGGAGGCCGATCAGAAAGGAACCGATCAGATTGATCAGCAGCGTTGCAATCGGAAATTCTGTAGAAGTCAGCCGCCGTGTCAGGGAAGACGCCGCAAAGCGGCATACGGAGCCGCAGGCTCCGCCCACCAGCACCAGAACATAATTAATCATCCGCTTTTGCCTCCCTCATCTGCTTTTGCCTCCCGCCTGGCGATGAGCCTGTTGCTGATATATACGCCGAGGGCCGCGGCGAGAAAGCCCGCGGCAATGCTTGAAATGACGTAAAGCCCGGCAACCGTATAATTTTTATCCAGGATCAGTTCGGCCGTCTGGAGGCTGAAGGCGGAAAAGGTAGTAAAGGAACCGATCAGCCCGGTTCCAAGCCCGATTATCAACGTATTGGAAATCATTGAAAATGTGGCCAGATATCGAAAGACAAGAGCCAACAAAAAACATCCGATGAGATTAATTAATAAAGAGTTATATGGAAAAGCGCCTGCTTCCAGCACGGTGCTGATCCAATAACGGGCCCCAGCACCAATCGCTCCGAATATCGCCACGTATAAATAGTACATGCGTCACTTATTCTCCTAAGTATTTCTCGAAATATTTATCGATTCAGTATTAAATCAACCGGCAGTGTGAAAACAACTCCATCCGTCACGACCTGTTTCAGTTCTTCGAGCAGACCGGAGAGATTGTCCTTGTCGACGATACACTCGACAACCAGCGGCATATGCTCGCTCAGCGGGAATAAATGCTGGCTGTAGATGACATGATCCCGCCCGTATCCGGCAATCCCTTTCGTCACCGTCGCCCAGATCACATTTTTACTCTGCAGAAAGCGGAGTATTTTTTCATACTCCTCCTTTTTCAAGAGCCGCTTCTTGTGCTCGCTGGTATAAACCTTCACGATGAAGTGTTCGTGCTGATTAAAATCAGCGTCCTCAAACCCTTTTGATATGCTGATCTGTCCATGCTTAACCAATGATTTGATGCCTCCCTCCACATTTTTAATGAAAGCGCCGGAGAGAACGGACTCTATGATGATCGGCAAATTGTTATAATAGGCATCCTCCAGGATGTCGTACTCGATGTTGCCGTCACTGTCGATTCCCGCGTCGCCCCGGCGCATCGTCGCTCCCGGCACGCCATGCTCCCACAGATACGTCAAAATAGCCCTGCACGTCTGCTCTTTGGCTTCATGCTGCTGTTCATTCACCACGATTCTCATAAGATAATCGGACATCGGCTTCCTCCTCTCCGATCATTATCCGGCATTACAGCTTCTTTTTCATCGCTTCCTCAACGGCGACGGCGATTGCCACGGTTGCTCCTACCATGGGATTGTTGCCCATGCCCAGAAAGCCCATCATCTCTACGTGGGCGGGAACCGAGGAAGAGCCGGCGAACTGTGCGTCGGAGTGCATTCTTCCCATCGTATCCGTCATTCCGTAAGACGCCGGTCCAGCGGCCATGTTGTCGGGATGGAGGGTCCTGCCCGTTCCGCCGCCGGATGCGACGGAGAAATATTTCCTTCCGCGCTCGTTGCATTCCTTTTTATAG
>CAMJRV010000257.1 GCA_946408315.1 uncultured Bacillota bacterium
CTTTTAATCGCGTACGGCGCGCTGCTGTCCAGCATCGGGAACTTCACCGAGGCAAAAATCCGCCTTGACGAGGCGATCCCGCGGCTGGACGAGCGCAGCTCAGACCTCTACATAGAAGCGATGATCCACAAAGCGCGGGTACTGCGCAACTATGTTTCCTTCGAGAAATCCAATGCCGTGCTGGATATGCTGATGGCGCGCCTTGACCGGCTGAACCCGGAGCAGGCTTACCATGTTGCCATCGAGAAGATCTATAACCTGTGCTGGAACTCCCAGGTGGATGAGGCCAATGCCCTCGCCGGGCACATGTCAGAGATATGCGCCAATGAGGGGAACCTGAAAATAAGGGCCTGGTATGGGCGGTATCATAGCGTCATTCATTTTCTGGCGGGGCGGATGAAGGACTCCGTGCGCTGCTATGAAAAGTCGATGGATATCCCGGAGGACGAGCGCAGACGGCTGGAGCTTCACAATGTCGATATCTACGTGGCAAAGGCTTATCAGATGCTGGGTCAGCGAGAAAAGGCCGTTGCCATAGTAACGGCGGGACTTTCGAGGCTCAGAAGCACCGGACGATACGAGGAACTGTGGCTTGGCTACCTTTTTGCGGCGGAGATACACTATCAGAATACCACCATCGACCGTATGAACGGCAGCGGTGACGGCTATGAAACCACCGCACGGTATTTCACACTGGCCGACGAGTACGCTCCCCTTTATCGCAAGTCCCGCTTTCAGCAGGATTGGGCCGTACTTCAGCGCAACATTTACGAGCTGATGTTTCTGCCCGGGAAGAAGGAGAAACTGATAGGGGCGATTTTCAGTAACATTCCCCTTGTCGGCGACTACTTCAAAACCATCGCTCTCGGCCGGCTGTATAATTATTTCGGCAGTATATCCGACTTTGCGCGCGCGGAAGAATGCGCCTGGCGTTCCATTGAGATCGGCGAACGCGCAGGTATGATGATGGTGGCATCGATGGCCTACGGATTTCTGGCAAGAATTGCCCTTGAGAAAGGCGATGATGCAAAGACCGCAGAGCTGACCGGACAATTTCTCCGGCTTTGTGAGGCCAATGGCATATACGAGTATTTCAGGATGCGCAATGCATACGACCCGATTCTTCAGTTCGCATATGACCATGGAATCGAAACAGGTTTTACCCGTGAGATGATGGCTTTTTCCGGGTATCTCCCGAAAAAAGCGTATATCAGAATGCTGGGAGATTTCGCTGTTTTCTCTTACGACGACAGGCGTGCCGCGCTGAAACTGCGTACACGGAAGGAGAGAGAGCTGCTGGCTTTTCTGCTTGACGCGGGTGAAGATGGCGTGACCAAGGAACAGATTTACGAGGCAATCTGGTATGAATCCGAGTCCAACGATATGAAAAAGCTTATCGGTGTGAACCTGGCCCAGATCAAAAAGGATCTTGCGGCGCTAGGCGTCTCGGACCCGATTCGGAACAGGGAAAAACGTTACAGCATTTGCATGGATGAAATCGAAACGGATATCGGGAAATTTCAGAAGGCCGTATACGAATTCAAACGGCGGGAAAATGTGGAAACGGCAAAACGGGTTGTGTCGCTTTACGGCGGGGAGTATGTTTCCGGCTTTGAAGCCCACTGGGCGGCGTGGAAACGTTTAAACTTTGATGGCGCTTATACGGAAGCGCTCAAGGCGCTCTCGGATCATAAAATTGGTGCTGCGGCACATTAGGGTCTGATGTTGGAAAGTTAAAAAACAGCAAAATGGAAATATGCTTAATGTATTTCACTACTTCGGAAGTTGATAATGATATTGAGTCCGTGTTAAACGGTTCACGATTAGACAAAGAAGATGGATACTTTTATCCGACGGGTCGATGCGCAACTTTTCTGACGATATATATTCTTTATGATAAAAACGGCTACATTTCAACTATGAAAGAAAAATTATCGTTATATCCTTTACAATTATCAGCAAAATTAATGATGTATCATATAGATAAAATCAATGATAAAGAAGATTTTGGAAGAGCTGTTTCAAGAGGTGATGTGCTTTTTTACCACTCTACATTGGAGAGCGCGTTAGACCATTTTTTACAGGCTATATTTGCATTTAATCAATGCTTTTTCCCAAGCAGAAAGCGCACAGCACAATTTATTGAAAGTTTTAAACACAAACCGAAAAATTGTACTGAGCGTTTACTTAAGGTGGTTGAATTAGGTTCACAGCCTGGAACACTTTCGCAGTCCTATGAGGAATGGGTTGTGTTATGTGATGAATGAAACGTATTCAGGAGGCTAACGATGAGTAATGTCTTAGAATTTGCCAATAGGGAAATGTTTAGGGACTGGCTGGATAAACACAGTGCCGATAACGACGGAATATGGTTGCTTTTTGGAAAAAAAGGAGGGCCAGTGACGCTTTTGGCCAGCGAAGCATTGGAGGAAGCCCTTTGCTTTGGATGGATAGATGGTCAGATGCAAAGCCTTGACAACACGAAATACAAGAAATATTTTGCTCGCCGTACAGCTAAAAGCAATTGGTCTGATAAGAACAAAAAGTTGGCGCAATCCCTTATTGAACAAGGAAGAATGACCCAACAAGGCATGGATGCCATTGAAAATGCTAAGAAAAATGGTACATGGGATTTATCTGGACGCGTTAGTATCTCTGATGAACAAATACAGGCATTCAAGCAAATCATCCAGCAACATGAACCTGCATATGCTAATTTGTTAGCTATGCCCTTGTCTATACAAAAGACATATACTGGCTTTTATCTTGACGCAAAAACCGATAAAACACGCCAAACTCGATTAGAGAAAATCATTGATAGACTTAATAAGAATTTGAAACCGATGTAAGGGCTGCATTCCGTCGTTTTCACAACGGAATAATAGCATGCTTGCATGTCCACATGCGATTCGAATCCCACCTTCTCCGCCATAATTTGTCTGAAAACGTTGAAATTCAGGCACAAAAGCATCGGAATCCCGATGCTTTTCAATTTTTTGATGAAATTTTAATACTGTGGTGACAACCTCTTTGCTTGGATCGGTAAAAGAATATAATTTTAAGATTTCCAGAGCAGCAGGTATTGCAAACGTCGAGGCAAAGGATTATATTAAAAAAAAACCTATCAAGTGCAAATAGCTGTTCAAATCAGCGGAGGGAATTTTATGATTGGTAATGAAATGAATATAAAAAAGGATTATATTGCAAATTCCCACGAAAGATGCAGGCAATATAAAGTTGAGAAGGGTCGGCTTTACAGCAATAAAATCATTTCCGGCAATGAGCTTTTTAAAAAGCTTGAAGGAAAAAGGGAGCTGATCGATACAGCCGAGTTCTATATGAATAATCTGTTCAATTTTGTGAAAGGATCCGACTTTTTCGTTTTGTTGACCGACGAGGAAGGCTGTATTTTAAGTATATTAGGAGACGAAAATATTCTATCCGAAGCTTTTTCGTTGAAAATGGTGCCTGGAGCGTATATGGATGAACGCAGCATCGGTACAAATGCAATGGGAACGACTCTTGCTGAGGTCAAACCGTTACAGGTATCGGGCAAGGAGCATTATGTCGAGGCGTATCACCGGTGGACCTGTTCCGCATCGCCTATCAGAAATTCCGCGGGTGAAATCATCGGAAGTCTTGATTTGACCGGTTACAGCGAATCTGTCAATCTGCACACGCTGGGAATGGTGGTGGCGGCTGCCAATGCGATAGAGGATATGCTGGATATCAAGCGGTACAATGAGGAATTGTCTATGGCAAAGAAGTTCACAGAAACCGTTATAGATTCTATTGATGAGGGGATATTGACCTCTGATCTGGAGGGAAATATAAAAACAATTAATCAGCACGCCGCGAATATGTTCGGCTATCATCCTGATGAAATAAAATTGATGAAGATATGGAATTTGCTTGAAGATTGGCAGAGAGTGAAAACTTCAATCATGAGCAGACAAAGCTTTGCAAATGCGGATGTGTTTGTCAATGTCAGGAGAAAAAAACTTCAATTCAACCTCTGCGCCTATCCGCATCTGGACGGCGAAGCGCACATCATGAATATCGTCTTCGTTTTCCAGGAAGTCAAAAAAGTCAGAAAACTGGCTAATAAGATCATGGGGCATCAGGCGGTATATACCTTCGATAAAATCATCGGCCAGAATAAGAACTTTGTAAGGATCATCGAATATGCCAAGAAAATCGCCGACAGCAGGTCAAATGTTCTTATCATGGGGGAAAGCGGCACTGGGAAGGAACTCTTCGCGCAGTCAATACACAATTACTGCAACAGGCATGACGAGCCCTTTATAGCGCTGAACTGCGGTGCAATACCAAGAAACCTGATCGAATCCGAACTGTTCGGTTATGAAGGCGGGGCTTTCACAGGCGCAAAAAGCGCCGGCCAGCCCGGCAAATTTGAAATTGCGGACGGGGGCACGATTTTTCTGGATGAAATTGGTGAAATGCCATTGGATATGCAAACGAGGCTGCTCAGGGTCATTGAGGAAGGTATCGTAAGCAGGGTCGGGAGCATCAAGGAGATCGTTGTCGATGTAAGAGTGATTGCTGCTACCAACAAGGATCTGAATGAAGAGGTCAGAAAAGGCAATTTCCGTAAGGACTTGTATTACAGGCTGAATGTCCTTCCGATAAGGTTGATGCCGTTAAAGGAAAGAAGGGACGACATACCCCTTTTGAGCCAGTATTTTATGGAAAGGATATCAAGAAAACTCAACAAGAAAAGTGTAATTATCAATGAAGAAACGATGAAATCCCTTCTTGATTACGAATGGCCGGGAAATGTGAGAG
>CAMJRV010000258.1 GCA_946408315.1 uncultured Bacillota bacterium
CTATAACGCATATTTTGATGTTACGGGAAATGAAATTGAAATTCTGCTTCAAACGGCAAATTTTGATTTTCCCTTTTCTAACAGCAATGCCTACGCCATTATCTTAGGAAGCCAAAAAGATATTGATTTTCAGCGGACCGGAGCTGCGGCGGCGGAATTGTCAGGCGTGATGCTGTGCTTTTTCTTCGGTCTGTATTATTTATATCTCTTTTTTACCGGGGGAAAGAACCGGGGAGAACTCTATTCTTCCACTCAATTTTTTTCTCTCGGGGTCCTTCTGCTTTTTACGGGGCAGAAGCTTATCTATGGATTGTTTCCCGATATCCCCTTTGAACTGTTTTGCAAGATCCAGCTTTTGAGTCTGATCGGCGTACCGGCATCCACGGTCTCTTACACGAATTTTACGGAAAAATGGGTGGTTTCCGGCTTTTTAAAGCACATGATCCTCACGGTCCTTTCGATCTATGGTATCTTTCTGATCGTGACGAGCTATGAGACCTTTTCCTATTTGAACGGGTTTCTTTATGCTTTCATATGCCTGATCTACATTTATATTTTACTGAAACTAAGCATTGCTTATCGCAAAGTAACGCCAGGTACAGTTCTCAGGAAGGAGATTCTCCTCTACATGCTTTGCACCGCCGGGCTGTTCCTTGCATTTTTGAACAATTTTCTCTATAACCTTACGCTGATACCGACAAGGATCGTGGGGAATGTGGGACTTTGCCTCTTTATTCTCCTTTCCCAGATATTCATCGCGTTCCGCTTTGCGGCAAACTACGAGAATATGGTGAGGATGGACAAGCTGAAGGATGAATTTCTCATACAGACCTCTTATGAGCTGAAGGCTCCGCTATACAGCGTCCTCAACCTTTCCGGCCGAATCTTCCACGAACACGAGGAAGGGTCCCTTTCGCAGGAAAGCTGCGTTGAAAATGCGGTCCTGACAAAAAATATCGTCCAGAGATTATTGGACATCATCGATACCGCTCTGGATGTTGTCTTGCTGCGAAACGGACAGTTAAAGATAAGAACTTCTCCCGTGGATATGAAAGTCTGCGCCGAGCTTGCGGTGGAAAGCGCCGAGGTCGTCGCGGCGGAGACGGATAAGAAAATAGAAATCAGATCGGAGATCACTGAGCCTTTATTCGCGGCGGCCGATGAGGGCCGGGTGAGGCAGATCCTGTGGAATTTGATTCTGAACTCTATGAAGAGCATGGAACAGGGAACGATCCGGATTCGAGGGAAGCGAGAGAATGACACGGTCTGTATTTCTGTCGAGGACGATGGCTGCGGAATCCCCGAGGATAAATGGGAGGAGATATTCCAGCCCTATACGACATTGAAATCCATGGGAATCGGGTTGGGCCTATATGTGAGCCGCCAGCTGGTCCGTCTCATGCACGGCAATCTCTGCGTGGAATGGTCGGAACCGAACCGCGGGACTCGTTTCCTCCTTTGCTTACCCTGTTCTGCGGCGGAAAGTGAGGGCGATCTTGAAACTCTGGAAAAGAAGCTCAACCTTCCCGAGACGCAGAAGCGGAAGTCTTTGCAAAATCGTTTCCGGGATCACGGCGAGGAGGCGGCGCAGCCGGCCCAGGACGTCAGAAATACGGTGTTGGTTGTCGATGACGAGCTGTTTAATCTGAAGACCGCCGCTCATATTTTAAGCGAGGAAGGCTACCGGGTGTTGGCAGCGCAGACCGGAGAGGAAGCGTTGCAGATCGTGGAGATCCAGCCCGTTGATCTGATTATATTGGATGTGATGCTGCCGAAGGATTCCGGGATTTCTGTCTGTAAAAAAATCAGAGAAACCTATTCCCTGATCGAACTGCCGGTTTTAATTGCGGTGATAGGGACGGAGAATCGGGATATCAACCTCGGACTTGCAGCGGGGGCCAACGATTTTATCTTAAAACCGTTTCAGGCAGCGGAAGTGAAGGCAAGAATCAAAACGCTGATTGGATTGAAGGAAGCCATGGAGGAAACCATGAAGAGCGAATTGGCCTTTCTGCACGCTCAAATCAAGCCTCACTTTTTATACAATGCAATCAATACGATGGTCTCCTTCTGTTATACCGACAGCGAAAAGGCGGCGAAGCTGCTCACGGATTTCAGCAAATATCTGAGATTGACCTTTGATGTGGATCATAAACGGATGATGGTCCCGCTCAGCCGGGAAATTGAAATGATCGACGCTTATGCAGCCATTGAGAAGGCCCGTTTTGGCGACAAGGTTAGAATTTGCTATGATATCGATCCTGCGCTTTTCAATCTGGAAATTCCGTCTCTCTGCATTCAGCCTTTGGTGGAGAACGCCATCAAGCATGGTCTTTGCAAAAAGCAAGAGGGAGGCACCGTATTCATTTCCGCCAAAAAGAAGGAGACTGAGCTTCGGATCGAAGTCCGGGATACCGGCATAGGAATGACGGAAGAGAGGCTGGATGTCCTGAAGCGCATGGAGGATGGCGGCGAAGGGATCGGGTTTTCCAATATCAGCAAGAGAATGAAAAAGTGGAAACAGGCGCAGATCGAGATACAGAGCGCGCCGGAACAGGGAACCACAGTGACGATGACGATTCAACTGGATCGCTGACGGAAGGGGGCACATGATGAGAACGATTATCATTGACGATGAAAGACCAAGCCTGGAGCTTTTAAAAAGGATGATCGGAAAAAATAAACATCTTGAGATTGTGGGTGAATTTACCGACGCCATCGATGCGGTCGAACAGATGGAGACACTTTTGCCCGACGTGGTCTTTACCGATATTGAAATGACATATCTAAATGGAATTGATTTTGCCTCTCTGGTGAGAGAGGACCGGGAAGATATTCAGATCGTATTTGTGACCGCTTACGAGAACTACGCGGTCGATGCCTTTGCGGTCAATGCCGTGAATTATATTCTGAAGCCGATTACGGAGGAAAGTTTAAACCGCACGGTGGAGCGGCTGCTGAAATACTATGTACCTCAGCAGGATCTCCTGCAGCAGAAAAATAGAAATAAGATCCTGTCTCTCGGCAGCTTCCGAGTCTATGGAAGCGAGGACGGGAAGGCGATAAAATGGCCGACCTCCAAAGTGAAAGAGCTCTTTGCCTGTCTCCTCTGCGAGAAAGAAAAGGAACTCGATAAATGGCAGCTTTGCGATATTCTGTGGCCTGATGCGGCGCCGGAGAAAGCGAGCCACAGCCTGCACAGCGCCATGAATCGAATGAAAGGTGCGTTAAAGGATGCGGGCTTTGAGATGACCGTCCAGTATAACAACGGCAGATATCGGATGGATATACCGGATTATTTCTGGGACGCGGAGGAGCTTACGTCCTATCTGAAGAGGAATCTTGTCGTAACGAGGGCGAACGTCCTCCGGTTTGAAAAAATGCTGGAACTCTGCCAGGGAGAGCTGTTTGAGACAGAGGATTACCTCTGGGCGGAGGGCCTCAGGGAAAATATCAAAAAACAGTGTAGGGAAGCGCATAACGGCATTGCGGACCATTATATGGCATGTAAAAACTATCATCAGGCGGAACAGCACCTTCAAAGGCTCATAAATGATGATCCCGGTGATGAGGAAGCCGCGGTACGCCTGATGGAACTGTATTTTCTGACAGGGAATAAGGTGAAACTGGTGCAGGGCTATAAGCGCCTGGACGAGTATTTGAAAAACGAGCTGCATATCGATCCGAAGGAATCGACAAAAGCGCGTTATCAGGAATTCATCGCCAATATGCAAAAGCCATCGAAGTAAAAAATAAGGGCAATATAGATGAAATATAAATGAAATGTTTCCGATTTCCATTTTTGCGGTACTTAAAGACTCATAGCAGCCGGCGGCTTATTCAACCCCGTCGGCGGAGGAAATTGGAACATTTTTTATTTTTTTGAAAAATACACCGGGTTTGTGAGGAATTTGTGAGGAGGGAGATGTAAACTCAGGTATTAATAGTAATATAGTATGAAATAGAATTGAGTATTTCAAATTTATTAAAAGGAGGGATTTAAGATGATAAATCTAAACCAAAAGACTTATTCACAACCAATCGCATTTATCCTTACATTGCTTTTGGTCTTTTCAATGTTTGTGCCGATGCAGTTTGTGTGGGCGGCGACAGGAAAGGATGTAAGCAGTTTCTTGCCTGATCCGGTAGTTACGCTGAAAGTAGGCGGTCCGAGCGGCACTGAAATTCAAGATGGTGATGAATTGGATCTCACCAAGGATATTTATATCAGCATTGTACTCCCCTCGATACCGGTAATCAGTGACGATTCAGCGCCGACTCAATATGTCGAGCAAAATGACTGGGCGGAGTTTACGCTAAGCAAGTCCTTTATCCTGACCGGCGGTCTCACGTCAGTGCCCTTGAAAGATGCGAGCGGAGTACAAATCGGAACGGCTCATTTTGACAGCAGTGATTCCAGTATCAATAAGATGAAAATTGTATTTGACGGAGAGGAAGATGTTTTTCTAGATTATAAAAACGTATCTGCCGAATGCAGCGCGACGCTGAAATATGACAGCGACTACCCTCTCGATAAGGGGGAAGAGAATACTCTCATCTTCATTGATAAGATCTACACGTTGAAAGTTCCGGCGGCGCAGATCAGTTACGAGTTAACAAAGCGTGACGGACAGGTGGACGTCGAAAAGCGCGAAATTACATGGACAGTTGATATTAAGGGCAAGGAGGACGGCGTAGAGAAAACCGGGCTTTCCCTGGAGGATGCTGTTTTTTCGGACAGCTTGACAGATGTGGGAAAATACATAGCCGACTCGTTCTATGTAGGAAGCAGTCTGGTTG
>CAMJRV010000259.1 GCA_946408315.1 uncultured Bacillota bacterium
TTATTATCTACTGCTTTTGCTTCTATGCCATATGGACAGTATTTGAAATATATATAAAAGCAAATATCGATTCGCAGATAATAAAGTCGGCTATAAAAAATATTGTGTGGGTGTTTCCTGCAATGCTGCTTGTTTACAAATTCCGTGATTCTGTCCAAATTGGCTTGAAAGAAATGTTTATTACCAAAGTTAAATGGCAGCGGTATCTTTGGGTATATGCTCTGCTTGCCATATGGGTGCTTTTGTTTGGATTCTTCCAACCGAACGGATTGTCGTTTGTTATTAATCCTAATAGAATGATTGCCGCACTGTTTGTAGGCATTACCGAAGAAATGGCTTTTCGCGGCTGGTTGCTGAATGCAACGGCGAAAGATATGCCGCAATGGTTAGCAATCTTACTTAACACGGTATTATTTTTAGCTATTCATTTTCCGCGATGGATAAAAGAGGGTATATTTATAAGCACATTCATTTCATTTAATTTTATTGGAGTGATGGCGCTTAGTGCAATATTCAGCATTGCATTTTTGAAAAGCAAAAATATTCTGATACCTGTAACGATGCACATGTTATATGATTCTATGATGTTTATACTTCTGCCACAGGTATCATGATGAAAAACCGGCTGACGTCAGCCTGCCTCGCTGCAATTTTCCGGCCCGATCAGACTCCGTCTGTTCTCCTTTTTCGGCTCGCTCACCTTGCGGACGGTCGTGCGCAGCGGCAGCTCTTTCAGAGAGAAGGTGAGGGCCAGCGCCACTGCAAGGACGATGGTTCCCGTCAGGAATACATTGGACAATGAGGCGGCCAAAGCCTGCCGCAGCATTTCCACAAGCTGATGAAAGACCGGAAGCGCCTGGTCGGAAAGTCCGTTTTGGATCACAGTCATCTTACTTTGATCCAGCAGCAGCTGAGGGTCCATCAGCCCCGTCAATTGGCGGAAGGTTTCCGAATCCAGATCCGCGTTCCCCAGTCCCTTTCCTGTCGCAACCAAAACTTTCATTTTATCGGCGATGCTGGTCGAAAGAACCGTTCCCATCACGGCGATGCCGATGGTTCCTCCAAGGTTTCGGAACAGTTGGACCGAAGCGGTGGCAACTCCGATGTCCTTCGAATCGACGACATTCTGCACGGCCAGCATGAACACAGGCATACCAAGCCCGAGTCCGGAACCGAAAATGACCATGCTGAGTACGGCAACGGGAATGTTATGCATGATCACCATCAGAAACATGCCGCATACCATGATGGTCATCCCCGCGAGAGCCAGATTCTTATACTTGCCCGTCTTTGTCATGCGGCGTCCGGCGTAAGCGCTCATGGCGAGCATGCTGATGGACATCGGCATCGTGACGTAACCGGCGTAAGTCGGGGAAATCCCCATGACGCCCTGCACATAAAACGGCATATACATCAGGGCGCCCATCATACCGGCATTCATGATGAAACCGATGATATTGGAAACGGTTACCACTCTTTCCCTGAAAAGAGATAAAGGAAGAACCGGGGTCTTTGCCTTCGTTTCCGCGAAAAGAAACGCAGCCAAAGCAATAGCTGCAAACGCGAAGAGTCCGAGTATCCGGGAAGAGCCCCACGCATATTTTGTTCCCGCCCAGGAGAAGGCCAGCAGCATCGGGACGATGGTCAGGACCAGCAGCAGAGAACCTGGATAGTCGATGGTCTCCGCCTCCTGCTTCTCCACTTTCGGAAAGAGAAAGAAAATCATAAGGAATGCGACAACTCCAAGGGGCAGAAAGATCCAAAATACCCAGTGCCATTCAAGATGATCGACAATATAGCCTCCCAGCCCCGGTCCAAGGACGCTCGACATCCCGAAGACGGCGCTCATGAGACCCGACCAGCGCCCTCTTTCCCGGGGAGAAAACAAATCGCCGATGGCGGTATAGGCAGTCGACATGATGATCCCCGCGCCTGCTCCCTGAATTCCCCTGTATGCAATCAGATAAAAAATATTCGTCGCAGTTCCTGCAAGAAACGCCCCCGTCATAAAGACAAGGATTCCCGTAAGGATAAAATTCTTCCGTCCGTAAATATCCGAAAGCTTTCCTACGAGAATCGTCGAAATCGTCGTAGTCAGAAAATATATCGTGATAACCCAGGTATAATAATCCATTCCGCCCAGCCTGGCGATGATGCGGGGCAAAGCCACGCCGACGATCGTCTGGTTGATCGAGGAAAAGAACATGGCGGTGATGATCGCAGCCATGATTGTGACCTTGCGCTGATATGTTAAATGTTCCATTTGATTTGCCTCCTCCAAATGCTCCGTTTGTATAAGTTTGTCGGCCGGTCTTTTTTGTAAACCAGCCATTCTACCGGTCGAGATTTTCCGATATTTTATGGTAAATACGAATGAGATGCTGGATGTCTTCCTCCGGCAGCCCTTGAAAAAACTTCATCGTGACGTCATTTTGCGCCTGGCCCAGGGACTCCGCAAGCGCCCTTCCCTTCTCGGTGATCTCCAGGTAGACAACCCGGCGGTCCCCTTCGTCTCCTCTACGCTGCGCATAACCCTCCGCTACCAGTTTATCCGTAGCGCTGGTAACGGCTCCCGGGGTGGTTTGCGTAAGCTCGGCAAGCTGGGCCGCCTTTTGAGGCCCGGCATGCATCAGGCTGTTTAAAATGAGATATTGGGAATGGTTTATCCCCTGAATCTGATTGTTCCACTCTCTTTTCATCCTCTTTAAAATATAGTAAAACAACTTTATCAGCTTTTCATGCTCCGTCATTTCCTTCTCCTCCAACGGGACTCATTTATCCTCACACGTTCGATATTTCACTATTAATATTTTATCTTTAAATAGTTTACCATTAAACATTTCACTTCCAAACATTTTGTATTATAGCACTTTGGATTCGACCGGTCAATAAGTGATTCACATAATAAGCAGTACAATTTTGACATAAAATAATAGACAGAGCATGCACAGGATACCCCGTACAGTCTGTCTATTATCTATCGTCTCGTATGACCGGCGTTATGAAGCTTACAGCCCCAGTTCGCTTTTCAGCTTTGCCAATTCGGCGTCAACGTCCACATTGCCGGAGGAATACTTCTCCTCCAAAGCTCTCGCTTCGTCAACGGGCTCCGTATTCAATTCCGCCATGGAGTTGGCCCGGTCCAGCATTTTATCAGCCTTTTCCTCCATACGGTCAAAAGCTCCGATGGTGCCCTGTACCTTGTCGACGCCGGAAGTAAATTTATTGATTTTCTCCTGGGTCTTCGCTACGGACACCTTGGCTTTGATCGCTTCTCTTCTGGCGTCCAGCTCTGCGATGTCGGAGGTCAGCTTGTCATGCATCTGACGCATCTTGACGGCATTTTCGTGCGCTGCCGCATAGGCGGTATGCAAGCCTGCCCCCGCGCTCTCCACGCTGGCCTTCTTTTCCAGAAAGACCTTCGCATCCCCTTCATTGCCGGCCATCAATGCCTTTTTTGCAAGGCCTATGTACTTTTGCACCTCTTCTGTATTCTCATCCGCCAGTCTCTTTGTACGTTTTTCCTCCGCCATGACGTTTGCAGTTTCTCTCTTTACCTCCGCCAGGTCCTCTTTCATATCGATGATGTACTGGTCGATCATTTTTGACGGATCTTCCATCTTATCCAGGACCGCATTGATGTTTGCTTTTACGATATCGTTGAATCTTGCCAGTATACTCATTTCCCTTCCTCCTTAGCTTTTTAATGAAACTTAGTCTTGATATTTCTTTTCCAATTCATCAACCTCAGGGTCTCCGAACCGTTCAAGCGGTGTTTCCAATATCTTTGCATCCTGCTCCGCCTTCCTGTTCTTCTGTTTGATTCTCTCCCTCCAGAAGAGGAACAGGATCAGGATAATCGCGGCGGCTGCCAATGCGATCCACACAGTCGGCCATGGTGATTCTTCCACCGTCATGATCCTCGTGGCAGCTTTATCAAATACGACGCTGAAAAATTCCTCGTCGGTCATATCGTCATCGTAATAATACCGGTCTATGTAATCCAGCAGGATATCTCCCGCTTCCCGGTCAATGACCGTCTTGGCCTGAGAGCCGCAGAGATAATAGTCCGCATATTCTCCGTCGAACTCATAGAAAATAAGCAGCAGGTGCGCCTCATCGGTGAACAGCTTGGGATAAAGCTCCTTGGCATACGCCTCCAATTCGCTGACATCACTGATTTGTTCGCCGTTGACATTGTCCGTAATATACAGGTACGGCTGCACTCCTGTGGCTTGATAGAAGTTTTTCATGCCCAGCAGCAGCCTGGTTTCGTTTCCGATCCAGCCCACTTCATCGGTATAATAGTCTGTCTCAACCACAGAGCCCGCAGGAAGGGGTTCCCGCTGAATCGTAGACGCCGTAATGTCCGAGCCGCTTTGCGGAGCTTTTCCGAAATATGCTACCATCATAATCAAAAGGAGAACGAGGATGACTGCGATCAGGCAGCCCGCAACACGCCTGTCGCCGCCGCCGGGATTCGGATCGATCCGCCTTCCCGTGGAATCTCCATATGTATCGTTTGTGCCGAAGCGGTTGTTATTCATGTTGTTGACGATGACGGTCTGTTTCCGCCTCGGCTCCCTCCGGTAATCGTCGTCAAAAAAGCCTCCGCCGCTTGACCTGCTGCGGGATGAGCCGCCGCCAAAAAAACCGCCGCTGCTTGAGCTGCCGCGAGATGAGCTGCCGCCGAAAAGACCTCCGCCGCTTGAACTGCTGCCGGATGAGCCGCCGAAAAGCCCGCCTCCTGAACGGCCGCTGCCGCCGCCCAGCGTACTTCTGCCC
>CAMJRV010000260.1 GCA_946408315.1 uncultured Bacillota bacterium
CGGACAAGCTTTCCGGCCAGAATCATTTCGGACTTTGGTCTCTCCTTCCAGGAATCCGCCTCGCAGCCCGATTTGATCGTGGTGTCGTCCGAAGCCGGACCGGCGCACGCCGCCAGGGAAAGGGCCAGTATAAAGATCAAGAATACCGCGGCAAAATGTCTTCTCATAAGCTTCACCTCCGTAAGTGTCGATTACTTTTTAGACGGCAAATCCTGGATTTTGTTCCGGCCGAGAGCCGCCTTTCTGAAAGAGGCACGGATAAGGGAAAATGAGTAAATACGTATTTAATCTTTATAAATGTGTAAGTTGTTGTAAAGAGCATGGGGATTTTGATATAATACTTTTTAACATAAAAGCAACTGCTGAGGTATCAACATTTATTTCTTTATGATGCTCTTAAAGACCTTTGCCCCGTACTGATAAAAGGCTCGCCACTGGCGAGAGAATTGGAGGAATACTAATGGGCGATAACCTAATCCCAAGCGATCCCAGTACTTTCGATGAGGTTATTTCCATCATTGAAAGTGCTCGTGAGAATGCGTTCCGTGCAGTCAATCGAGAACTGATTAATATGTATTAATATGTATTGGGATATCGGTAAGTATGTAAGTCGCCGAGTTTCCAATGGCGGCTGGGGCAAATCTGTCGTCAAGGAATTTTCGGACTTCATACAGAACCGTTATGTTGGCATTAAAGGATTTTCATCTTCTAACATCTGGAGGATGAAACAGTTTTATGAAATCTATCAAGATAACGAAAAACTCGCAACACTGTTGCGAGAATTAACATGGTCGCACAATCTTCAAATAATGTCGTGTAAAACAGATGAAGAGCGAGAGTTCTATCTCACGCTGGCGATAAAGAATCGCTACTCCTTCCGTGAATTAAAACGTCAGATGGATAGCGGCCTGTATGAACGCACTATGCTTTCGGACATTACCAACAGGCTGATAACCAAGCGCAGCAAGGGTTTGACTGCCCTGCGCGACAGCTATATGCTTGAATTCTTAGATTTGCCGGAAAATCACAAAGAGAAAGACCTACGTAAAGCCATAGTCGAAAATTTGAAAAACTTTATTTTAGAGTTCGGCAAAGACTTCACCTTCGCTGGTGAGGAGTATCGTGTTCAGGTGGGTAACCGAGATTTCTTTATCGACCTGCTGTTCTATAACCGCAGTCTCCACTGTCTTGTGGCAATAGAGCTGAAAATCGGCGAATTTGAACCGGAACACCTCGGCAAGATGGAATTCTCTCTTGAAGCTCTTGATCGCAATATAAAAAAGCCGATGAAAATCCCAGTGTGGGGCTAATCCTTTGTACTAAGAAAGATGCGATGGTGGTAGAGTACGCATTGAGCAGCAGCCTGTCTCCTGCCATGATTGCGGATTATAAACTTCATTTGCCGGATAAGTGCATATTGGAAAACAAGCTGCGTGAGCTGGCGGAGCTTGCGGAAATCACTGATGATGAAGAGGATGAATAGAGGAGTTCCCGCATGCTTTTATGATATACTCTGAGCAACGGAGGTATAATATGGAAAACAGAATCATACGCTGCCCCTGGGCGGAAAGCAGCGTTTTGGAACAAGAATATCATGATACACAGTGGGGGATTCCCGTCCACGACGATAAGATGCTCTTTAAAATGATGATCCTGGAAGGGATGCAGGCGGGCTTGAGCTGGTCAACCATTCTGTCAAAGATGGACACGTTGTGCGCTGCCTTTGACGATTTTGATCCCGCTATCGTCGCCCGTTATGACGAGGATAAGGTGGAAGCCCTGCTGCAAAACAGCGGAATTATCAGAAACCGGGCCAAGGTTAACGCCGCGGTGCATAATGCCAACCGCTATTTCGTCCTCTGTGAAAAGCACGGCTCCCTCGATGAATTTCTGTGGCGCTACGTGGACTTCAAGCCTATACAAAATCAATGGGAACAGCTCTCACAGATCCCTGCAAACACGCCCCTTTCCGACCAGATCAGCGGCGACTTAAAGAAGCTGGGCTTCAAATTTGTCGGGACCACGATCATCTACGCCTTTTTGCAGGCGGTCGGGATCGTAAACGATCATCTGCGGTCCTGCTCATTCCGCACTATTTTCTAAATCTCTGATTGAAAGCGGAAAAAGCGGTAAAGTATATTAGTAGAGAATGACAAGGAGGTTTCATTATGAATAAAAAATTAACAGATAAAGTAACCTGGGTCGGAAAGACGGACTGGGAACTTACGAGATTTCATGGCGATGAATATTCGACCCGCAAAGGCTCTTCCTATAACTCCTATTTGGTCAGAGATCAGAAAACTGCGCTGATCGACACGGTGTGGCAGCCCTTTGACAAGGAATTCGTCAGCCGGCTCAAGAAGACGATCGATTTAAAAAAGATCGATTATATCATTTCCAACCACAACGAGATCGATCACAGCGGCGCGTTGCCTGAGCTGATGCGGGAGATTCCCGGCACTCCGATTTATTGCACGGCAAACGGGGAGAAAATCATCAGAGGCCACTATCATCAGGACTGGAACTTCGTCAACGTCAAAACCGGAGATTCCCTCGACCTCGGTGAAAGCAAGCTGGTCTTCGTCGAAGCCCGGATGCTCCACTGGCCGGATTCCATGATGACCTACATGACCGGCGAGAACATCCTGTTCAGCAACGACGCCTTCGGACAGCACTTCGCCACCGAATCCCTGTACAACGACACGGTGGACCAGGCCGAACTCTTTGCGGAAGCGATGAAGTATTACGCCAATATCCTGACGCCCTTCAGCTCTTTCGTCACGAAGAAAATCAATGAAGTTCTGGAGCTGAATCTCCCGGTATCCATGATCTGCCCGAGCCACGGCGTGATCTGGAAGGACAACCCTGTCCAGATCATCGAGCAGTATCTGAAATGGGCCGACAATTATCAGGAAAACCAGATCACCCTGGTCTACGATACGATGTGGAATTCTACGCGCAAGATGGCGGAAGCCATTGCGGCGGGAATTTACGAAGCCGATCCTTCCGTGATGGTCAAGCTGATGAACGCCGCGAAAGAGGACAAGAACGATATCATCACCGAGGTGTTCCGCTCCAAAGCGATCCTCGTCGGCTCCTCCACCATCAACAACGGCTATCTCTACTCCATCGGAGGATTGCTTGAGATGATCAAGGGAATGAAGTTCAGAAATAAAAGAGCCGCAGCCTTCGGAAGCTACGGCTGGAGCGGCGAGGCCGCCGGTCAGCTGACAAAGGCCCTCGCCGAAAGCGGCTTTGAGATCGTAAACGACGGTTTTCGCACCCTGTGGGTTCCGGATGAAAGCGTCCTTGCTTCCTGCGCAGAGTATGGCAAGCAATTCGCTCAATCGATTTAATCCGTGCTGCACGCGATAGATTGTTGAAAATTTGAGAGCCTGTGATTTCTCAGAGCTGTTTTCGGAAAAGGCTCTGTCCATCACAGGCTCTCAAATTTTATAAGCTTTTTTATAGCAGCCCGTTTCTATCTTTAACTCTCTTTCGTCGCGAAAAACTGAAAGCTCACCGTGTCCATAAGAGAGAGCAGAGATTCTTCGGAAAGCCAGCGCACCCGGACCTGTTTGACCAGGTCGGCCAAAAGTCCTCCGGACGCCCATCCGCGCTTCTGCTGTTTTAAAACGTCAGGCAACCGCGTCCTCAGATGCGCTTCCACCATATCTTGATTCAAATAATTTAACCGCTCCTTCCCTGCCGGAAAGGCCAGGGCGCTGAACCACTGAAAATTGCCGAGATCCAAAGCGTTGGTAACGGAAAATATCAGCGTTCCTCCGGCTTCCAGACGGTCGCAGAGCCGGTTCAGCAGCTCTTTCCAATCCGAATACTGCTCCAGCGGTCTGGACAGATAAATATAACCGTATTGCCTGTCTGCAAGGTCCTTGGAGAGACAGTCCAACAGGCCTCTCTCATCCTCCGCTGCCAGTAAGGTTCGGCTCATCCCCTTTAAGTCTTCGGCATACTGACGCTGCACCGTCACGTTATCGATCCGGGATGTGATCCCGAGTCCCCGCAGCAGGTTGGAAATCTGAAGAGGAGTATCTCCGAAGCCGCAGTCCAGACCTAAGATATCCGTCTGGAGGCCCAGCGGCATCTTCCTGTTTTTCAACTGCGAACAGACATGATAATCGTAATAGGCTCCATTTTCCCACGGATCTACCCTATGCTTCTCCACAAAGAGCTTTCGGCCGATCTGAAGGGTATTTTCTTTTACCTGGGCCTCTCCCCCCGTCACGCTTCCGTAATGATGGCAGAATACGTCCCTGCACAGGAGCTGCCGATACCCGACCCTGCGGGCCCTCAGGGAAAAATCATCGTCCCAGAACTCCATCGTGCGGAAATAGCGGTCGGCAAAGCCGATCTGATTGACCTTTTCCATATCATACAGCGCGATTACCGGCATCATGCGCGCCCGCCGCTCCCATTTTGAAGGATCGTGACGGTTGAAGTCCGCCGCGAAGCGCGCCATCTCTTCCAGATTTCCATAGGCTTCCGGGATCGATTGGAAGTTTGAAATGTTGGGCGTCGTGGGAGTTGCGCTGACGATATCCCGATCCGACCGGATGCATTGAAGCAGAAGCTCCAGCCAGCCCTTCGTAACCACGGTGTCGTTGCTGACAAAGGCGACGTACTTCCCTTCACAGACCCGCAATGCCGAAGAAAACATGATCATGCGCACGTTCTCCTTAAAATGAAGCAGCTTTGCGCCGGGAATGGACTCGAAATATTCCTGGGTGCCGTCCCGGCTGCCGTGATTGATCAGGATCAGCT
>CAMJRV010000261.1 GCA_946408315.1 uncultured Bacillota bacterium
ATCAAAGGCGCCGGTACGGATACGATTAAAATCGAAGGTGTGGAAAAACTCCATGGCACGAAACATGCCGTAATCCCCGACAGAATCGAGACGGGGACTTTCATGGTGGCGGCCGCCATCACCCGGGGTAATATTCTGATCCGGAACGTGGTGCCTGACCATGTGAAGCCGGTCATCGCAAAGCTGAAGGAATGCGGTGTGATCATCGAAGACGGCGACGAAGGAATGCGGGTCCGGGGAGATGTGAACCCGTTGATTTCCACCGACATAAAAACTCTGCCCTATCCGGGATTTCCAACGGACATGCAATCCCAGTTCATGGCGTTTTTGACTACGGTGGCGGGGTCCAGCGTGGTGATTGAAACTGTTTTTGAAAACAGATACATGCATATCGGTGAACTGAACCGGATGGGCGCCAACATAAAGATCGAAGGGCGAAGTGCCATCATTCAGGGAGACAGGACGCTTCAGGGCGCTCAGGTAATTTCAACGGACCTGAGAGCGGGAGCGGCGCTGGTGCTGGCCGGACTCATGGCGGAAGGAACCACAGAAATTTCGGAGGTCTATCATATCGAAAGAGGCTATTCCGATTTTATTGAGAAATTCAGGGGTCTGGGAGCTTCCATAAAGAGAATCGAAGAATAGCCCATAGAGAGAATCAAAGAATAGAAAGAAATAGAAACGAATAGAAACGGAGCTGTCGCACCGGCGGTAAAAACGCTGTGGACAGCTCCTTGTTTTACGATTTTTTAAAATGTTTGAGCTTCAGACTCAGACTCTGATTTTGAATCCGGCTTTTCCTTCCCCTCGTGATGCCTGCCGAATCCGGGCATTCCGCCGGGACCCATATGGCCCTGTCTTCCGTCGTTCAGGAACCGGTCTGCCTGCTCTTGGGTAAGCGTTCCGTTATCGACCAGAGCGGTCAGCTTGCTTTCAAGAATTGTCTTGACAGCTTCCTGGAGCGCCGTCCGCTGTTCCTCGGTCAGGGAGAGCCCCGTTTTTTGCCTTTCATTCCGGGCGAGCTCAGTTTTCTGCTTGTCGGCCGGGATAAGGTCAGTCGGCTTACTCTTCATCATAACGTGACCTTCCGGTAGTTGATCTGCGGTTTCTTGTGTAATAACCCCGCTTTCGACGAGCTGCGCAACGGCTTCTTTCATGCTGTCGGTGCGAGCCTGCCTCACAGCCTCCATCTGGTCGTCTGTCAGGTCATTTTTGATCCCGGATTTGCACTGGTAGCTCCGGGAATCCGCTGAGTCAGCCGTGTCTGTCGCCGCGAAAGCCATGACTCCTGAAGAGAGTACGACGGCTGCGGCGGTAACGCCCGCAAGAATTGCTTTTCTCTTGTTCATTCAACCCCTCCTTTGATTCGCAGCTTACTGCTGCCAAATAGTAAAGCATCGATGCTTTCTAAAGATACTTTAATATTTGAATGTGAAGGGGGCATATTTTATGTGTGACGGCTGGATGAAGTTTCCTGGACCCTCGGACATTATTTCGCGTTCAGTAGACCTCAACTCCGGTATAGTAATGAGTCAGGATGTCGGTATATTTATAGCCGGCCTGTGCCATTCCGTTGGCGCCCCACTGGCTCATGCCTACGCCGTGGCCGTAGCCTTCCGTCGTGAAGAGGACAGAATTTCCCTGAACAGAAACGGAGAAATTGGCGGAACGCAGACCGAAGAGATCCCGGATTTCTCTGCCTTTCACGGTCAGATTTCCTGCCTGCAGGAGGGCAACCCTTCCTCCCGAGCTCCGTTCAAGAACTTTGACGGTGTCGCGGTTCACCGTCCCGAGATTCTTCTTCGGATAGGCCTGTTTGAGCTTTTGGCTGAATTCCGACAGGGGTATTTCAATCTGCTCGTGCTGATGAGGCGCAGCCGCTTCGTAGGGGCTGTCTACGCTTCGCAGGTAGGGAAGGGCTGAGACGAAGACGTCTTCGGAATTCTCGGTCTTTCCTCCGCTGGAAGAATGAAACAGGGGCTGTTCCACAAGAGTGCCCTGATAATACATCAATTGTCCTTTGGTACTGTCGACAGCTTTTTGAATTTTAGGCCAGCCGGTCGCCATCCATTCGGCCGATTTTATTTCCGCGAGCTCTTCTGGACTTCGGTATACTTGGCAATGGGTGTCGTCGCAAACCGGTGCGGAGGGATGATCGGGATTCCCGCCGCTGCCGGAACGGATGATCTTGGAGAGAGAATAGGTCCGGGCGGCTACCGCCTGGGCCTTTAACGCTTCCAGCTCAAAGTCAGCCGGCATCTCGCCGGCCACAACGCCTTTCACGTAATCCTCGAAGGGGATAGATTCGGTTTTTCCGCTGACATGGCGGTAAACGTTGATATTTTCCGGAATTGGAATGGTGCCTTTTTTCACGGGCGTCTGCCCGAGCTCTTCGTCCTTGGGAAAGATGCTTACCAGCGTAAGAGGGAGCAGGACGAGGCAAAAAATCACCAGCAGGCAAACGCCGGCAATGGGCTTTGATAGATTTCTTTTGTACTTCATTCCCAATCCTCCACTCGTATATTGCAATGCTTGTATCATTTCAATATATGAGGGATCGGGAAAAATAATGACGGTTTCGTGCTTTCTATAAAAACGCTGCGGGCTGGATGTGTTCTCTCGAAAACCGCCGACTTTTAGGATGCTTCGCATCAAAGCCGGTGATCGGTTTTACGGTTTTTACGAGAACACATTCAGCCCACAGCCTCATAAACGGAAATGCCATAGAAGAGACGGCGGAGGCATTCCCTCGAAAACCGCCATCTTTTTATGCTGCGCATAAAGATGGTAATCGGTGCTACGGTTTTTACGGAAATGCCTCCGCCGTCTCTTTCTTTTCATACAACAAAATAAGAAAACACCAAACCTTTGAAGTCTGGTGTTTCCCAATAAGTAAAATATAATCTCAATTATTCCTTTTCAGGTCCGGCTTCTTCCTCAACCTTCTCATCCAGGACTTTTTCGTATTCGGCGAAAATGGCGTCCTTGATCTTGTTGCGCGTCTCTGATACCAATGGGTGAGCGATGTCTCTGAAATCACCTTCTCCCATCTTTCTGCTCGGCATTGCTATGAACAGGCCATTTTGACCTTCGATGATCTTAATATCATGTACTACAAATTCATCATCGAATGTAACGGAAACAACGGCTTTCATCTTGCCTTCATCGTTTACTTTACGGACTCTTACATCAGTTATTTTCATACTGAAACCACCCTTTCCTGCCAAACATACTCCGACATATACAATAATTGTATGATGTATGCCCACATTATACAGTGGTTAGCAAAATTTTACAAGTTTTTTTTGTAAAAAATCAGACTATTCGGAAAAACCTCGATCGTTTTTTCATTTTCATCGACAGTCCCTAGATAAATCAACGGAAAATAGTCGGAGATTTTCTTCTTTTCAGGCTCCGTAGAGGCGATCACAACCCCTGTGCCGACGACCTCCATATCGAATTCCGACAGCATTTCGGAAATCCCTTTAACACTCCCGCCGCCGCGCATGAAATCGTCGATGATGATAGCCTTGGAACCGGGGGTTACGGCTCTTTTTGAGATGGACATTTTCTGAATCCGTTCGGCGGAACCGGAAAAATAGTTGATGCTCACGGTGGAGCCTTCTGAAATTTTACTCTCCCGCCGTATGACGACGAGGGGGAGGTTCAGCATATGCGCCGTCATCAATGCTACGGGAATCCCTTTCGTTTCAATCGTGACGACGTAGTCGGCGCCGAGATTGCAGAACCGCCGCGCGAAGATTTCACCGGCGCGTTTTACGATATTGGAATCAAACATCAGATCGGAGGTATAAAGGAAGCCGTTGCCGAGGATTCGGCTCTTATCCTGCAGCTTTTCGCAGACATGGTTCAGGACCTTTTCCGCCGCCTGGTCGGAGATATATGGAATGAGCTTGACGCCCCCGCTGGCCCCGGCGACCGTTTCGATCAGGCCGAGATCAAGACTCTCCAGGATCTGCCTGGCTGTCTGGATATCCTCGCTGACGCTGGATTTGGCAGCCTGAAACAGGTCGCAGAAGTAGCTCAGAGAATACAGCCTGTTCGGATTTTCGGACAGGACCTTTATGATCGCGCCGACCCGTTCCGTTCTTTTCATCGATATCCTTCCTCCGCTCTTTTCATCGGTAACATTCCTCCGCAATACGTAATAGTATGGTAATAAGCTGATTTTAGACGCTTTTTATTATTTTGTCAATTTCGGTTATTTTTTTCATCGTTTATGGTATAATCGTTTGTATGCTATGCAACAATTGTATATAACAGATTGATGCTGGAGGATTTTTAATGTTTAATCTTAACCAATTCAAGCATATTCACTGTATCGGGATCGGCGGGATCGGACTCAGCGCAATCGCTGAGATTTTTCTCTCTCGCGGGTATCAAGTATCCGGCTCGGATATGAAGGAAAGCGATATTACAGATAAGCTGATCAAACAGGGAGCAGTGATATACTTAGGTCATAGAGCAAAAAATATCGGGGATGCCGACCTTGTGGTCTATTCCGCGGCAGTTTCACAGGATAACCCTGAAATTGTCGCCGCTGTCGAAAACGGAATTCCGACCGCTTCCAGAGCGGAGATTCTCGGCGCGCTGATGAAGGAATACGAGAACAGTATCGCCATCGCGGGAACCCACGGCAAGACCACCACGACCTCGATGGTTTCGCTGATTTTGGAGAACGATGGAAAGGACCCCACCATTCTTGTGGGAGGAAATCTTGAGAAGCTCCACGGCA
>CAMJRV010000262.1 GCA_946408315.1 uncultured Bacillota bacterium
GGCTCATCTGCCCCCTGTCGACGGCTTCCATGATCAGAAGCATCGTCATCACCTTCGTCACGCTGGCCGGAGGCAGCCTGTCATGGGAATTCTGCTCAAACAGCACGGTTCCGCTTCCCGCATCGATCAGAACGGCCGATTTGGCGTCTACGGTCATTCCCACCGCACCGCCGGTAATGGAGGTGGGCAGAACGGTCGCCACGACTTCTTCCGCACTGGAAACAACCGGAACCGGAGCCTCTTCTTCTGCAAAGACCGCCCAGGGCGTCAAGGAAACAACCAGGCATGTCACAAGTAAAAACACGATTTTTCTATGTGCAACCAATATAAAAACCCCCTCACATCAATCTTACATACTGATATAAGATATGGATGTTTTGGGGGTTTTATGACTTATTTCATCAATGGGCTTCAAAGGTTCCGTATACGATCGGCGTACCGTCTTCTACCATCTTTTTTCCCTTGCAGATCACCGTGTGAAGCTGCAGTGTATTCTCATCCAGCAGGCAGAGGTCCGCGTCATAGCCGGGCTCAATCTGTCCCTTTGCGGAGAACTTCAAAATTTTAGCGGGATTGATGGTGACGGCGCGAAGCGCGGTCTCCAAAGGGATCCCCTGAACCAGGACGCAGTCCTGAATCTCTTTCAGCAGACCATCCGGCTTCCCGACGCCAAGACCGATGAATTCCTTCTTCTCGTTAAACAGCGGCAGGCTTCCCTGGGCGTCGGAAGAAATGGTAAAGCAGTCGGCGGAAACATTTTCCTCAAGGAGTCGTTTGATCCCCTTGCTCGTTCTGACCTCTCCGTACTCTTCCTCCCAGAAGACGGGATCGCTGCTGGCGGTGAAGTCGATGAAGCCTCCTCTTTTTGCAAAGAGGATTCCTTCTTCAAACAGCTCCTTGTTTCGGTTGATATGGGTCGGAAGAAACTGAGTGATCGGAATTTCCGTGCGGTCCACCGTATTCAGGATCAGCTCCAGCATCCTTTCCCCGTCGCCTAAGTGGATATTCAGGATTCCCGCCTTTCCGGCAAGCATCCCTCCCACTCTTGCATCCGCGGCCAGTTTTTCAAATTCCTCCTGGGTGATCTGAGAGGAGCGGTGATCCGATACGGCGATTTCTCCCACGCCGATCACCTTATCCACGATCAGGAGATCCTTCATCACATCGCCGGTTATGGTGACGACCGGAACCCGATAAGAGCCGGAATAGATAAATGTACTCATCCCTTCCTCTTCCAGTCCTCTGGCCTTTGCCAGCAGGGAAATCATATTTCTTGTAACACCGTCGGTGCCGAGACACCCTACCGCCGTGGTGATCCCCGCCATGGTGAAGTCGGTCAGGACAGCTTCCGGCGTTCTCGTCCGATAGCCGCCCTCCCCGCCGCCGCCCATCATGTGGGTGTGGGAATCGATAAAGCCAGGAACCAATACCATGCCGGATGCGTCGATTTCACTGACGACACCGGGAAGCTGGGACGCCGTGATCGAAATATGATCCTCCACCGCGCCGATTTTCCCGTCTACGAGCAAAACGTCCTTCTTTCCTGCAAAATCCGGCCGGTAAACACCGGCGTTTCTGATAATTGTGATCATCTCTAGTCTCCTACTTATTATTATGAGAAATCAATCGCTACCGCAATGACGATGAAAATGGTTCCGAGCAGGAACAGGAAGCCCTGCATTTTAAGCTGGAACTTCGCCCATTTCATCCAGTTGATCCTCGCAACGCCCAACACGCCGAGCAAGCTTGCGGAGCATGGCGTAAATGCGTCTACAAAGCCTGAACCGAGCTGATATGCCAGTACTGCGATCTGTCTCGGTACGCCTACGATATCGGAAAGAGGCGCCATGATCGGCATCGTCAGAGCCGCCTGACCGGAGTTCGAGGTAACGACCAGGTTGAACAAGCTTTGGAACACATACATCAGCCAGCCTGTCACGATGACCGGCAAACCGCCGATGGCAACGCCCATGCCGTGCAGAATGGTGTTCAGCGAGGAGGCTACCGTCGCATCTGAACCACCCAGAACGAGCAGGATACCCTTTGCCATACCGACGACGACCGCCGTTCCGGCAAGATCCGCAACGCCGCTCTGGAAGGCCGACGCCATCTCGTTGATTCCCATTCCGTTCAGCTTGAAGATAACGGCGATGACACCCGCGACAAAGCCCATGACAAAGAACTGGGATGCGATTTCAGGAATATAATACCCTTTTTGCGTAACTCCCCAAACGATCCAGACCAGCACGGCCGCCATATCCAGCAGAACGAGCTTGTGTCCGAGCTTGAACTCGCTGTGAGAGCCTTCGCTCTCCGTGGCAATTTTATTTCTGAAGTAGGCATCGATCTCATACACCGCGGAAAGCTGCGGGTTTTTCCGGATCTTTTCCGCATAGAACATCATATAGCCGGCAGCTGCAGCCGTAATGACGATAAACATGATAATTCTGAACTGAGCTCCCGATAAGATCGGTACTTCAGCAATACCCTGGGCAATAGCAACGCCGAAAGGATTCATCCAGGAAGTCGCATTTCCGACCTGTGCGGCCACAAAGGTCACAGTGATCGCCACGATGGAATCGTAGCCCATGGCTATTACAAAGGGCACCATGACCATGGCAAACGGGATACACTCCTCGGACATGCCGAAGGTAGCTCCTCCCAGAGAGAACAGCAGGAACAGCAGAGGTAAGGAAAAGCGTTCCAGTCCTTTTGTTTTCCTGATAAACGCGTAGATTCCCGATTCCACGGCTCCCGTTCTCATGATGATTCCGAAGGCTCCGCCGACGACGAGGATCAGAGCCACGATTCCGACAGCGGAACCGTATTTGTCTCCGGTTACGAGTCCTTCAAAGAGATAGTTCAGGACTCCGAATCCGCCGTAATCATCGGTGCCCCAGAGGGTAGCCGTATTATGTAGCTTGTGAGACATGTCATAGATCGAATCTCCGTACAAGCTGTAAAGGACTGGATCGGTCAAGCCGATTTCATCCAGAGCGGACTGAGACCAGCCTGCGGAATCGGTCGCCAGAAAATCCTGCAGGGCCGCCGGATCGACGCCCAAGTCCGAAAGCTTCGCTTCATCCTGGCTCAATCCCGTCAGCTCCTGTTTCAGCGTCGCCGTATCAAGATTGTAGGCATACCGGAAGGTTTCCGCCATCAGCACCGTCTTCGTCTTCACGTTTCCGCTTGCATCGGTAAATTCAACATCGTGAGTCGTAAATTTTCCAGCCGGGATGACAAAGGTCAGCAGCCACATTGCAATGATAACAAAAAAGATAATTGCGTAAGTATGCGGCGTCTGAAATCTTGTCAGCCTGTTTTCCAGCCGTTGCAGTTCTTTTTCCTCTTTCATTTTATACCTCCTGATTAAAAAAATCACTCCCATATAGCATCTTGTCTTTGCAGCTCGCAAACAATCATGCCCTATAGAACTATTATTTTAAATATAGCAATTAATATGCCAACTCATTCCTTTCCGCCCAAAAAAAAGAGTCCCATACAGAACCGCTGTATCCGACCCCTTTCAATGCTCCTTTTTCTGGAAGACCGTTTCCTTCCCGATCTTTTTTATGAATTAATTGGTGAAAATTGGAGGTAATTGTTGATATATTTCACCCCATTTAACGTAAGTCTCATCCCGATTCTCCCCACGGACTTCGTGATCAGCTTGAGTTCCTGGAGATCGTCCGTCTTTCTGCGGACCCGATCCTCGGTGATATAGGGGTATCGTTCTCTTGCCGCTTCGGCGAGGGTTTTCCTGCTTATGGTGAGGCCCCTGTCGGTGTAGTTTTTGATCACGGTCAGAAGATAGGCATACTCTTCCAGATTGCCCCTGTCACAGAGGATTTCATTATAGGGCTCCCAATCGTTCTGATTTCTCGCCGGCCCTTCAAAATTTTCAAAGAAATCCTCCGGCAGATCGGTGATCCTCACGGCTTGATCCTCGCTTACCGCGATGAAATATTCAATGACGTTCTCCAGCTCCCGCACATTGCCGTTCCAGCGGTTTGCACGCAGAATATCCATGACCTCTTCCGAAATCACCAGCCGCTCCCTGCCGTGTTTTCTGAGAAAATGCTTCACGAGAGCGTCGATATCCTCGTTTCTCGCCTTCAGCGGAGGTATTTTCAGATAGAATTTCTTCAGCCTGTGATAGAGGTCCTCCCGGAAGCTTCCCTCCTGGCACATTCTGATCAGGTTTTTATTCGTAGCGGCGATAACCCTGACGTCGATGGGAATATTTTCGCTTCCTCCCACCCGGCGGATCTCTTTCTCCTGCAGCACTCTCAGCAGCCGGGCCTGAATTCTCGGAGAGATATCCCCGATCTCATCCAGAAAGATAGTTCCCTGGTTCGCCTGTTCAAAGATACCGAGCTTTCCGCCCTTCTTCGCTCCGGTAAAGGCTCCCTCTTCATATCCGAACAGCTCGCTCTCCACAAGATCTTCGGAGAGGGCGCTGAAATTGATCGCTACAAAGGGGCCCCGGTTTCGCGAAGACTCATTGTGAATGGCGCTCGCAAACAATTCCTTGCCTACGCCGCTTTCGCCGTAAATCAGGATGTTCAGATCCGTTTTGGCAAGCTTCTTCGCAATATGCACCGTATCCTGCATGATGGGAGAGGAAGAAACGATATCTCCGAACCGGTACTTTCCGATATAGCCCTTTTTAATGAGGTCCTGCCGCAGCTTTACCTCGATATCCTTGTTTTCCTTCGTATTTTTTATAGTGCAGACCGT
>CAMJRV010000263.1 GCA_946408315.1 uncultured Bacillota bacterium
CTTCGGAAAACGGGTTGAGCAATGCGTTGAATTCCGTTATCACAGACGCAACGAAGACCTCCGGCACCAAGGGAAACAGAGGTACTCTGGTTGAGGCGGCCGGCGTTGAAAACACCAGATCGGATACAGAAAACAGCATCTACGACCAGATCAAAAGGGCCAACAAAAACATTACGACTTTACAAGATCGCCTGAAAGCAGAGGAGTCCCGTTATTGGAAAAAGTTCTCCTATATGGAATCCATGATCAACAATTTGAACGCACAGGGAACCATGATATCCAATTTTACCAATTCTTAATCAAAACAAAGAGGTGGAATCATGCAACATGCAAATTTATATCAGCAATATAAAACCCAGTCGCTGGAGACGCTTACCAAAGGAGAGATCGTAGTCAAACTCTTTGAGGAAGCCTCCAAGCAGATTAGCATGGGAATCTTCTTTGCCAACAATGGAAACGCCTTTAAATCATATAATTGCATCACCAAGGCGCAAAAAATCATCCAGACGCTGGAGTTTTCCCTCGACATGCGACATGCAATATCGATTGAATTGAAGGATATGTATCTTTTCCTCCATGCGCAGCTTGGAAAGGCGGCCGGGGAGAAAGACGTCGAGCTGCTGAAGGAGCTCTTGTCACTGGTGGATGATCTGAAAACGACGTTCCGCCAGGCCGAAAAGCTGGCAAGGGTGAAAAGATGAGCAGCTATTATCAGAAAAAAAAAGACCTTTTAGCTCAATGCCTCACCCTCAGTGAGGATTTGATCAGTGGTCTAGAAGAATGGGATGAGATTCCCAGCATCATGGAGAGAAAAGAAGCCCTGGTTCTCCAATTGAAAGCACTGGAGGATTCCACCAGCGACGAGATCAAATCGGCCCTCTCACCGGCACAGAAGCAGGAATTGAACCAATCCATTAAGCTGATTCTCGATCTGGACCGGAATACTGTCGAACGGGTTCGCAAGGAACAGCAGGAGATCAAATCCTCTCTTAAGGTCACCGTCAACGAACAGAAAGTAATGCAATACGCACAGCCTCCCGGGATGTCGAGCGGCACGAGGCTGGACTATAAGAAATGAATAAAAAACGGCGTTTTACCTTTTTAATCGGTAAAACGCCGTTTTCGCGTTGCTAATGATCTGATACTCTCTCCAGGGTTTTGGTACGGGCGTCAACATAATAATCAGGTCTGCCGTACCAATAGGGGTAATATAGCTCTATCACCCTTGAGCAGGTAATTTCCGGCTCTGATAACATGAAATAACGCTTTGTAAAACTGAAGAACGCTTCGTTGTATGCGATCTGAGCTAACTTATCTTCAGAAAATCGGTAGTCTATTGTTTTCCCCTCGGGCTTATCGGAAAGCATCTCCTCTGAACCGAGCATAATCGGGCAGCCATAGGAGGTGATCCCGTTAACCGACACCGTGCAATTCATTTTTCTGGGTGGTGCGAAAGGCCTTTTAAGCGCGACTGTGTACTCATAGATCAGAAACGGTACGTAAACAAGCTCTAGGGTGATCTCTTCCCTGACTTTTTTTAAAACCTCCCGAGCCGCTTCTTCATACCCGTATCGGGGTTTCAGCCAAAACCGTGCTTTGCTCTCACTCATTTTTTTAAAATTTCCGAGAAATACCCGATCCCCAGCATTAAAGTGACCACAACGCCGATCAAGGTTATAACTATTGTAAACCAATCCATGTTGATCCCTCCTTCAATTCACTGAATTTCCGCCTGCCAGCCGGTTTGTATCGCTGCTGTTTTTCGTAAACAGAGACACCACGACCAATACAAGCGTACAAAGAACGATGTTAATTACAATCGGATGAAGTCCCAGTATATTGGGATGAACAATCAGCAGGAATGCAGAGGCCACCAGGGATACGACCATCGTTACCGAAGCGGCGGTCTGCGTCGCCCGCTTCCAGAAGAAGACCGCAATAATAATGGGGAATAAGGCCCCGCAATAAGGCGTAGCAACATTCTCCATAAGGGAGATAATTCCCTTGGCTCCCAGCGCCATGAGGATTTGGACGACTCCGATGATAAGTACGCTTATCTTGGAACCCATAAGCATCTTTTTAGGATTGCCTGCTAAGCCCTTATTGAAATAGGCCATGTACAAGTCCTTCATCAGATTGGAACCGGATACCAGAAGCACGGAAGATGCACAGGACATGATGGTCGCCAGCAGAGCGGCGAAAATAATACCGCCCAGGAAGGGATTCGCAAGTTTTAAAATCATGTGAGGCACTACCGCATCGCCAGCGATTCCAGGGAACAGTACCGCACCGACCAACCCTATGATGACAACGCTGATCATATGAGGGACATATACCCCCAATGCCGCAATCAGGGCTGATTTCTTGGCAACGCTTTCATCCTTGGAAGCAAAGACACGGATCCAAAGCTCCTGAGACAGAAACCCTTGGGGGATGATCCAGCTTAAAAATCCGATCGAGGTGGCTATCCCAAGTCCCATGATGTTAAAATGGGAGGCAGGCAGGCTGGATACCAGGCCGTGAAGTCCTCCGGCCTTAACCAGGCCTAAGAATGGCAGCAGCACCATAATTCCGAACGCATTGATAATCATCTGAATCGCATCAGTCGTAGCCAGGGCAAAGATGCCTCCGATCATCGTATAACAAATAATGATAGCTCCGAAGATGATGATAGATGTTTGAAAGGACCAGCCCATCAATTGCTGTGTAACAACACCTAATGCAAGAATTTGGCCTGCCCCCACTCCTATGTACTGAACCAGAACCAGAACCGACGTGAGGAATTTGGCTGTGCCGCCAAAGCGTGAACCGACAACATCGGTGAGTGTAATGGCCTTCATAGAGTGCATTCTTTTTGCGATCAGTGTGGCGATCAAAACAAAGCCGATCGTGTAGCCTATCAAGATCCAAGAAGACCCGATACCGGCGGAATAGGTCAATCCGGCAATCCCCATCGTACTTCCGGCTCCAATGGCTGTAGCTGCCATCGTATTGACGTTCTTCCAGAGCCCAAAGCTTTTATCGCCTGCAAAATACTCGTTCATGTTCTTGCTTTTGTTTTTATAATAAAAACCGATTGCGACCATAGCCGCCAGGTAAACAAAAACGACAATCATAGTCATATACATTTCAATCCCTCCATTCAAATTTAGGAACGTTTGTACTTCAAATATTATTTTACTGCAATGGCTTCAATTTCTATGAGTGCATCCTTCGGGAGTCTCGCAACCTCAACACAGGCTCTGGCAGGATAGCGCAGCCCTTCAAAATATTTAGCATAAACGCCGTTTGCCGCCGCAAAGCTGTTCATATCCTTTATAAAAATCGTAGTTTTAACAATGTTGCCCAGGTCCATTCCGGCCTGCGATAAAATAGCCGCTACATTTTCAAGGGATCTGGCGGTCTGCTCTTCAATTGTAGTTCCTGCAAATTCACCTGTTTCCGGAACAATCGGCAACTGGCCGGAAACGAAAAGCATATTTCCCGTCATAATACCTTGAGAGTAAGGGCCTATCGCGGCCGGAGCCTGCTGGGTTGAAATTATTTCACACATTTTAGTATCCTCCTGTTGATTCAAGTTGATGAAACGAAGTGGTTTTACAGTCTGGAAAGACCTGCTTCAAACCGATCAAGTCCTTCCTTTAAAATCTCAAAGCTTGTAGAGAAACAAATTCTCACATGTCCTTCCGCGCCTGGCCCGAAGAACTTATCCGTACCGGGAACAATCGCCAGTTTCACCTCATTCATCATATGGTCGGCAAATTGTTCCGAGGTCAGCCCTGTCGCCGAGATATCCGGGAATAACACGAATGTGGCGTCAGGATTATGGCAGGATATATTTTTAAAAGAATTCAGCCGCTCAATCGCGTAATCTCTGTTCGCCGTAAGATGCTTGATAAAAGCGTCCACCCAATAGTAGCATTTGTTTAAGCAGGCCATCCCTGCAATCTGAGAGAGGGAAGTAATCCCGCCGGCGGTGGTCATAACGTCAGATTTCTCAACCAGCTTGTCGAAAACTTCCTTATCGTGACAATAAATGGCTCCTGCCCGCAGACCGGCCAATCCAAAGCTTTTTGAGAATCCCATAACGGATAATACTCTTTGGTTTCTGTTTTCTCCCACCGTCACAATGCTGTGAAAGGTCTTTCCCGGAAATACGATATCAGCCCAAATTTCATCGTTCATGATCCATAAATCATGCTGGTCCGCAAGGTCAAGCAAAAGCTCCAGGTCTTCCCTGGTGTAAAGCTTTCCTAAAGGATTATGAGGATTGCAAAGGCAAATCATCTTTGTCCTGGGCGTAATATATTCTTCGATTTTACTCAGGTCCATATAGCCGTCTTTCATGATCGACGGGAAAAGGACCGGCGTCGCGCCTGCCGACAGTACGGATTGCTTAAACAGATAGTCCACCGGATCGAAAACCAGCGCCTCATCGCCAGGCTTCAGCACGGTTTGCGCGATGATATACATGCCCCTGGCCGCACTGTCTATGGGCAGGATCAGACTCGGGTCCACCCTTTCCCCTTTTCTCTGATACAGTGCCCTGGAAATATCCTCTCTGAATTCCAGAAAACCTAATTTAGGAGTATAAGAGAAATAGCCGCCATTAATGTAGTCGATAAGATCCTCTCTTATTTCAGGTGCTACAGGAAAATCGGAATCAGCCGCCGTCAGAGGGATCACACCCTCGGCAACCTCCGCCCA
>CAMJRV010000264.1 GCA_946408315.1 uncultured Bacillota bacterium
TCCGACGGAAGCCAGGCGCTTTCCCAGGGATCGACGGAGCAGGCCAGCTCCATTCAGGAACTGACAGCGTCCATCACGGAGATCGCCTCCCAGACGAAGCAGAACGCCGTGAACGCAAATCAGGCGAGCGAACTGGCCGGAAGCGCCAGAGACCACGCGGAGAAGGGCAACGATCAGATGAAGGAAATGCTCAACTCCATGGAGGAGATCAACACCTCTTCTGCCAATATCTCCAAGATCATCAAGGTTATCGACGACATCGCGTTCCAGACGAATATTCTGGCGCTCAACGCGGCAGTAGAGGCGGCAAGGGCGGGACAGCACGGGAAAGGCTTCGCCGTTGTGGCGGAAGAAGTCAGAAATCTCGCGGCAAGGAGCGCGGCGGCGGCCAGAGAGACGACGGAACTGATTGAGGGTTCCATTCACAAGGTGCAGACAGGAACTCGCATTGCCAACGATACGGCTTCCGCTCTGCTGGAAATCGTGGAGGGTATTGAAAAGGCTGCGACCCTCGTAAGCGGTATCGCGGATGCTTCCAATGAGCAGGCTACGGGAATCGCGCAGATCAACCGGGGCGTCGAGCAGGTCGCTCAGGTGGTCCAGAACAACTCTGCGACGGCGGAGGAAAGCGCGGCGGCCAGCGAACAGCTTTCCAGCCAGGCGGAGCTTCTGAAGCAGATGGTAGGCCGGTTCAAGGTGAACAGAGAAACCAGGGCGCTGCCCGGCGAAAGCGTAAGGCTCCTCGGAGGCGGTAAGGGAGACCGTTCAGCTCGAAAGGACTCCCCGACGCCGAGAATCATGCTGAGCAGCGACGAGTTCGATAAATATTAAAAGAGGGAATCACAAAACGTCAAATTTCTTCGGACAGCCGGAATCTCTTCCGGCTGTCCGAAGATTTCCCTTTCCGCATGGACGGCGATTTCCCTTTCGGTATGGATGGTGATTTTCCCTTTCGGCATGGCCTGTGGCACGCATGTATATTGCAATTCTTGTGCTCCCGCTTTTTTCATGTTAATATGGTTATACTAAAATTCTGTAGAATTAACGCGAAGGGGATAAAGATTAATGAGGAACTGGAAGAAGGATATCGTTTTATTTCTTGCGAGTCAGACCATATCTCTATTTGGCTCTTCCCTCGTGCAGTATGCGATCATGTGGTACATCACCCTCGAGACCCAATCGGGCGTCATGATGACGATCTTCATCATATGCGGTTTTGTTCCGACCTTTTTTCTGGCGCCCTTTGCAGGGGTCTGGGCGGATCGCTACAACCGGAAGCTCATTATCATTTTATCCGACAGCATTATCGCCGGGGTTACCTTGATCCTCGCAATTCTGTTCCTTATGGGCTATAAGGAATATTGGCTGCTGTTTGCCATCTCTGCGATCCGTGGCCTTAGCTCGGCGGTTCAGATGCCTGCCGTCGGCGCCTTTCTGCCTCAGATCGTGCCGGAGGCCAGCCTGATGAAGGTAAACGGAATCAACAGCAGCATTCAGTCGGGTATCATGCTGCTTTCTCCCGTCGCAAGCGGCGCGCTGCTGTCCGTGGCCAGTATTGAGCTGATTTTCTTCGTTGATGTTTTTACCGCTGCGATTGCCGTTCTGACGCTGTTGCTGTTTCTCCGCGTTCCCGTTCACGCGAAGGCGCTGGAAAAGCAGACGACCAGCTATTATCACGATCTGTCGGAAGGCTTTCACTATATTAAGAACCATCAATATGTCAGGAAGTTTTTCCTGTTCTGCGGCCTGTTCTTCGTCCTCGTCTCTCCGGTGGCATTCCTGACGCCCCTGCAGGTGGCACGAAGCTTCGGCGACGACGTCTGGCGTCTGACTGCGATTGAAGTGACCTTTTCCGTCGGGATGATGGCGGGGGGTATCGTGATGGCCTCCTGGGGAGGCTTCCGGAACAAGGTGCATACCATGATCCTGGCATGCCTGATCATGGGAGCAGGGACGGTGGCACTGGGCGTGATCCCGATCTTCTGGCTCTACAATGTGGTCATGGCCGTTGTCGGCATGGCGATGCCGATGATGAATACTCCCTCTACGGTTCTGCTTCAGCAGAAGGTGGAAGGGGAATTTCTGGGAAGGGTCTTCGGTGTGCTTTCCATGATATCGAGCTCCATGATGCCGCTTGGAATGCTGGTCTTCGGGCCGCTGTCGGACTTTATCCAAATCGAATGGATGCTGATCGGAACGGGGATTCTCATGATTGTGGAGACCGTTTTCCTTCTCGGAAACAAGGTTCTTATAGAAATCGGCAGAAGCTGACAAAGAGAAACATATTGTTTGCATTAAATGAAAGAAATATGGTAAAATAACTCGTGAAAATACTTTAAATGGTGTGTCTTCACAGATACGCCGGAAACGCACAGGGGAGGGTTAAAAAATGAGTATTTTTCGTGATATGATGGGATCTGCGAAGGACGCCGCCGAGGAGATGAAAGACCGGGCGGAAGCATGGAAGGACTACGCGGAAGACAAAGCCGACGCTTTAAAGGGGAAAGCGGAGGGAAGACTGGAAAACTTGAAGGACGTCGCGGAAGAAAAATCGGAACAACTGATGGACCGCGCGGAAAATTTGAAGGACAAGTTGATGGACAAAGCGGACGACATGAAGGACATGCTGGAAGATAAGGCGGATGAGCTGAAGCACAAATTAAAATAGGATCAACTCGCATCGATGAAAGTGAAGCAGAAACCTCCAAATTGATGCATGAAAGCGCATGTGGTTTGGAGGTTTCAGTTGAGCACCTATCCGAATTTGGGTAGAAAATGCCAGGAATTTTCAGTGTGGACAAAAAGCAAAATTACCGGGAGGACTAAGACTTGCTGCATGAGAGCATAGAAAAGGGCTTTAAATATCAAGCCGGTGAGTTTACTCATATCGGCTGCTGGGAAATGGATATTATAAGCGATAAGGGCTGCTGGTCTGAGGAGGCCTGTCGGATTTTCGGAGTTTCTCCGGAGCAATTTGATGGAAGTTATGAAAGTTTTATTAATCTTATTCATCCGGATGACAGGGATGATGCAGCCAAAGCGATAAAAGGCATTTCGGACAAAGGTGTCCATGATATCAGGTACCGAATTGTACGGCCTGACGGTTCTGTTCGCAGCATACGTCATCTGATCAAACCAATATACAGTCAAGAGGGCAGACTAATGCACTTATTCGGAACGATCAAAGATGAGACAGGAATAAAAGAATTTGAGGATTTCCTCGGTGAAACAGAGGAAGCCGTCGACCGCATCCGGAGAAGGTTTCAGGTCCTGGTACAGCAGTCCAGCGATGTCTTTGAAATCATATCACCGGATGACTTTACCATCCTTTATATCAGCCCCGCCGTGGAGGATGTCATCGGATATGCTCCGAGCGAACGGATCGGGCGGAGCACGCTGGAGTTCCTGGAAGGGGAACAGAAGGCTCAATTCATAAAAATGGCGAGTTATCTGCTCGACAATCCCGAGGAGAGGATGTACGGAGACTTTACCCTGAAGGATAAGAGCGGAAGAGAGATATATCTTACATATACGATGACGAACCATCTGCAGGAGCCCTCCATACAGGGGATCGTAGTCAACTGGCGGGATATTACCGACCGCATTGAAAATCAGAGAGAAATCGAATATATTGCTACCCATGACGAGCTGACAAAGCTCCCCAATCGGGTATTTCTGAAAAAGAAGATAAGCCAACTGTGTGAGGAAAATCCCGGTTCGAGCTTCAATTTCGCCTTGCTCATGCTCGATCTCGACGGGTTCCGCTATGTGAACGACGCTCTCGGATATCAGCTGGGGGATCAGCTTATCGTTCAGGTCGCCCTTCGCCTGAGAGAACATCTGGGCGAAGATGTTTTTCTGTGCCGGTATACCGGCGACCAGTTTGCCATTATCGTCCAGAACCTGAATCGGTCATGGGAATATGAACAGTTTGTAAAAAAGGTCACAGGTCTTTTCAAAGATGCATACAAGGTGGACCTTTACGAGCTGGAGATGACGGTAAGCATGGGGATCAGCATGTACCCTTACGACGAGAGGGACCCTGATCTTCTGATCAATTACGCCAATATCTCCCTGCTGCGATCCAAGCACGAGGGGAAAAACCGATATAAGTTCTATTCTTCTGATATCGGTATTCAGATATATAAACAGGTCGTTTTGCGCAACGACCTTCTCAAAGCAATAGAACGAAACCAGTTTCAGGTCTATTACCAGGCCCAGGTCAAGCTGGAGACGAGCGATATTCTGGCTGCGGAGGCGCTGGTCCGCTGGGAGCATCCCGAATGGGGGATGGTTTCTCCCAACGAGTTTATCTTCCTCGCAGAGGAGACGGGTTTTATCATCAACCTGGGCAACTGGATGCTCCGGGAGGTCTGTAAGACCTACAAAGGATGGATCGAGAAGGGGCTGAAGCCCATCAAGATTTCCGTAAACTATTCCAGCATCCAGTTCTTTGAAAGGAATTTCGTAGAGAACATCCTTCATATTATCGGCGAGTACGAACTGAATCCCCATTTCCTTATCATGGAGATTACGGAGAGCGTATTCATGAAGAATCCGGAAAAGGCGATTCTCGATATCAAGCGTCTGCAGGCGGCGGGAATCCAGGTGGCCCTCGACGATTTTGGAACGGGCTTTTCCTCCCTGTCGTATTTGAATTCCTTCAATATCGATATTCTAAAGATCGACCGTTCTTTCATCAA
>CAMJRV010000265.1 GCA_946408315.1 uncultured Bacillota bacterium
TCCTTCATCAGGCCGCTCATCTTCCGTATCGCTTCCTCTTTTGTGTCAGCCTCCAGACCAAATACGGCGGAAGAAGTCATGAATAATTCTTCTAAAGGAATCCCTGATTTTTTCTCGTTCTTTTCTCCCGGCGTCCCGTCGGCAACCTCCGAAGAGAGGGTAAAATCAACCAGATGTCTCAGTTGGTTTGTCCCCGAACCGTTCAGGATACTCTCGATAAAGACGAACGGCAAATCGTTGATGTTCGGATTGATCGTCCCGACGATGGCGATGATGTCCTTGGCCTTCCGTATGCTGGCGATAATCTCTCTCGTATCTCCTGTCAGCGCGCCGATAGGAATGATCTCCAGCTTTTCGCTGATATCCGGAAGGAGATTTTCCAGCAATTCCTTCACCTTCACGGCGGAACCCTCTCCCGTAATGCAGACGGTCAATATCGCCTTTGGCTTCACCGCATGGTCGAGAGCGCCCTTCCTGGACAGGCGCGTAATATACTTGGGGTTTTCTTCAAGAACGCTGACGAGCTGATCGATGTCCATACCGGGAATAATCGCTCTCCGAACCGCGTCGATGACGAGCACCGTATCCGTTCTGACGATAACCCGGGTGACGATTCCCGTCTTCTGGGTCACGATTTCGCCGAAGGTGACCAGGGAGCCCATATCCACCAGCAGGACCACTCCCTTGCCCTCGTCTGCGCTGATAACCGCATCGATGACCCTGTCCAGCGCGTCCTCCGGGCTCTCGTCCAGGGACATTTCCACACTCTTTGCATGGGACACGCCCAGCAGCCGGTTCGCAACCTCGCTCATCCCGCTCGCCACATGTCCATGGGAGATCAGCACGATCCCAACTCTCCCCTCATCCTCCGTCTCCTCCGGATCGGAAAGGGTAAGGATACACATTGCCAGAAAGCCCAGCTCGCTGTCGGGGAACTTGATATTCAGTGTTTCCTCGGCGATAGCCACCATGAGCTCTGCCACCTCAAACTCTTCCCGGTGTTCTTCCTTGATCTGCATCGTCCGGGGATTCAGAATCGGTTTTCCCTCTTTGATGCGGTCTATCGTGGTTTTCAGGTGAATGGCGATGCTGTAGAACAGGGTATCGCTGTTCACGTTCAATTTCTGCTCGGTAATCTTCATCATCTTTTCCACAAGGGCGACGATTTCGCTTCCGACGATGTTGATCAGGTCGGTTTTCATCAAAGACCTGGAGTTTCGGTTGATATTTTGGATTACCTTTCGGAACCGGCTGTCAAGCTCTTCACCGATATAGGAATTTATGATCTCGTCGTTCATTCCCTGCTGCTGAAGCTGGGCGTACCGGTTCTCAATATATGGATATATCTCCGAAGGAAGGGTGTATAAGTCTTCTTTAAAGAGCGGCTTAACCGTCATATTTCCGGGCAGGATCTCAAGGTTGCCATGGGTGAGGCTCTCCACCTCTCCCCGGTTCTGTATTTTAAGGAGCCCCTTTCTCGTATGGGGCGGCAGGTCGTCTACCGATATGATGATCCGGTCGGTCTGATTGACCATCCTCTCCAAAAATCCTCTCGCGCATGAAACCTGGATATCGCTCCATAGCTGCCCGATATTTCCGGGGCACTCGTAAAGGAGCAGCGCCCGTATTGATTCCGAGTCCGCCTCGATGGGAGTGTTCGTTCTGGTCGCTTCTCTGGAGAGAAAGCGCACGATCAGCTCAAATCTCTCTTTCAGGGGCCTGGCACTCAGGGAAGGCACCTCGATCATCATCGGAATACGCCTTCGGAACGTCAACAGAAGCGTGGAGTCGGGGTTTTCCGTCGTAGCCATGATGATCTGGAGGGACGCCTTTCGGCTGCCGTTCGTCTCGCCGAGACGGCGAAAGCTGTCTTTGTCGATCAAATAAAAAAGCTGTTCCTGTCCCTCCGGTCCGAGGCGGTGAACCTCGTCGAGGAAGAGAACTCCTCCGTTTGCTTTTTCCACGAGCCCTTCCTTGTCCTTGTCAGCTCCCGTAAAGGCCCCTTTGACGTGGCCGAATAGCTGCGCCATCAGAAGCTGGTGGTTGTTTGCGTAATCCGCGCAGTTGAAAGCGACGAATGGCGCGGTCTCGGGAATCATTCCCGACATTTTGGAAAAGCTGTACATCGTCTCCGCCAGATCGCTTTTTCCCACCCCCGGATCGCCGTAAATCATGGTATGCAGTCCTTTCGGCGGATAGAGCACCGAGGCTTTCGCCTGCATTACGACGGATTTCAAGCTTTCATCATAACCGATAATATGAAAAAATGGATCCTCGGACGCCTTTGCCCCGGCGCCGCCCTCAAAAACCGGCGTCTTTTCCCGGCGAATGGCCGGGGAACCCCGATCGGATGAATCAGACCGCATTCCTATCTCTTCCAGATACTGACGAACCAGAAATCTTGAAACCTCATAACCGCTGTCGTTAATCTTCTCTTTCAGGACGCTCTCTTTGATCTCTGGGTTACTTTCCAAGAGGTCGCGCATGTACTGCATCAGATAAGGTTTTCTTCTCTCGCGAGAATCAGGAATGTCCTCTTTTCGCCTGAGCGCAGTAACCTGCTCCCTCTTCAGCCCGAGTTTCTTAGCGATCTGCTCATCCGTAAGGGGCTTCTTCTTATCTTCGTTGTTAATGCAATTTCTGATTTTTTTAATCATTTTTATCCCCCTTGCGGCGCTCGCTTCCAGAATTTATGCGAGCTGAGCGCCTCCTTTTATACATTTTATTCCCTTATTTCGCATCCTTAGACGTTCTGGCTGATTTAACGATAGGTCCGGATCAGAACGAAATCCAGGGAATATCCATGAGAGCATCGTGGCAGACGGCATCTATGATGGTTCTTGTCAACGGATATTTCTCCCTGTCCAAAGTACCCGTTTCAAATAATCCTTCAAGAAATGGCCCTATTTTCAGGGCAAGCTCAGCGCCCTCAACCGTATCAAAAGGCATTTTTTCTTGCTTGGCGGCGGTATAGGTCATTCCCATGCCCAGGAATCTACCCATTTTACTGTTTCTCCCCGCCTGGCAAGTCACATAAAGATCTCCGACGCCGGCCAGGCCGTACACATTTTCCGCATTGCCTTCCATCCATTCCACAAGCAGCGCCATCTCCCTGACGGATTGGGCAAAGAGCCCCGCCGACAGATTATGCATCTTCGCTCCATTTTGGGGCCGGTCGGAAACTTCCAGACGACCCGGCGGATAGCCGACGGCCAGGGCGAAAAAGTTTTTCATCGCAGCGCAGATTTCCACGCCGGTCAGGTCTGTGCTGTAATGGATATGGTAGTATGGGGCTTTGAACAGATTGCCGAGCCAGCCAAATTTTTCGCTGTCCGGATAGGCGAAGGTCACCCGGGTATCCCTACGGGCTGCAAGCTCTCCGGCGATGCAGGGTCCTCCTACCGCCCCGACGGTAAACCGGCCGGTTCCAAACCCGGAAAGCCCGTCGGCAACCACCCGGGGCAGAATTGTCAACCGGTCCTCACCCACAGCCAGGCCCTTTGTCAGCAGCAGGACCGGCACCGGCTCCTTCAGCCGGGGGCCAAGGGTCTTGACCGCCCAGTCAATGCCTGCCGAGCTCACGCCGAGCACGACCACATCCGGCCTGTCGCGAAGAGCCGTCTCCAGCTCTTCATATTGAAAGGCTTGTACATTTTCCGGCAGCTTCGTCTTCAGAACGGGATGCTCTCCGTTTTTCTTCAGTTGACCGATCATCTCCTGATCTAAATGGGTGCCCACCAGATTCACCTTATGGCCCGAATCTGCCGCCGGAAAGCAGAATGCGCTTCCCATCGCACCGGCTCCAAGAATCAATACTGTAGCCATTTTTTCCTCTCTCTTTTACTGCAGCTTTGCAATAATTTCATCAACGGTCTTTTCCATGCCCATTTTGGTGATAAACGCCATCCCGCTTACGATGGGAATGTCCGTCTTGAAGCTGTTCGGTCCGATGATCACGATGACGTCAGGCTTTTCATTCTCCAGCTTGACATCGTAAATATTCTCTGCTTTGACCTCCACATCGACGCCTTTACCGGCGCAGATGCTCTTGATCGTATCGACCGCAAATTTCATCTTATTGGTGGATGTTCCGGAAGCCACCAGCACTTTTTTTGCCATAAAAAATTGCCTCCTATTTTCATTCTCTATTGATTACGCGGTAATTTCCTCCGCTATGTTCTCGCGCCGTCTACCAGGAGCGTCTGTCCGCTGACATAGCGGGCTTCCTCGGAAGCCAGGTAGACCGCCGCGTTGGCGATATCTTCCGGCATGCCGATCTTCCGCATCGGGATCTGCCCGATCAGATTGTCCCTGGCCGGACCGGGCGGGTAAAGATGGTCGAGTATCTCTGTAACGATCGTTCTCGGCGCGATCCCGTTTACGTTGATTCCCATCGGGCCGAGTTCCTTTGCCAGCGTTCTCGTCATCCCGATCTGTCCTGACTTCGTAGCGGAATAATGAGCGCCGCCGCCGCTTCCCGTATAGGCGGAAGCGGATGAGATCAGGATGATATTGCCGCTTTTCTGATCGATCAGGGGTTTCAAAAGACCCTTGATTGTATTAAATGTGCCCGTCAGATTGATGGTGATCGTCTTGTCGAATTCTTCCGGCGTCAGATCTTCAAAATCTCTGCGAAATGTAATCCCCGCGTTGCAGACAATGATATCCAGCCTTCCGAACGTCGACAGCGTCAG
>CAMJRV010000266.1 GCA_946408315.1 uncultured Bacillota bacterium
ACGAACCGGGAGCAACCTCGCTTAAGCAGATGATCAACATCTTTGAGGGCCTCGAAAAAAATCTGGGACAGAAGTGGAACATATTTTCAACCTATGACGCGAAAGTCGAGCCCGGAAATCCTTCTCTGACCTATCAAGGCAAAGAGATCAGCTTCTTTGACTGGATTCCTCAAATGCTGAAGGAAGGAAAACCGATTATCGTCGGCTGGAACGACTGGGGCGGCCACTATCAGGTCATCATCGGCTATGACACGATGGGAACGGAAACGACAGCGGATGATATCCTGATTTTAGCGGACCCATACGACACCACCGATCACAATCAGGACGGTTATCTGGTCCAATCCGCCGAACGGTTGATATACGATTGGAGCGCAGGCTGGGATCCTGACTTTGAATACGGAATCTTTCTGGTCGCAACCCCCGAGGGCGTAAACGGCAAGCCCCTTGTGAAGGGCAGCGGCATCGCAGATGATCCCGCCAACAAAGGAAGATTTACGAACGAGCATATGATTCCTTACGGAGATAAATTGGCCGCCGATATCAAATCATTCAGCCAAGAACTGCCTTATTCCACCACCTATGAGGTTTGGTTCGGATCCGACGGACTGTCGGGACCTGCGTCTGCCGACGTATTCAGAAAAGCGGATTATAAAAACTCGCCTTACTATAAGAGCGTCGACGCCTATAGCCTGAAATCCGGCAAAACCCTTACGATGCTCGAGAAGTATAAGACCATTCAGCAGGCCACGGAATTTACCTGCGGCGTGACCTCCATGCTGACCGTTTTAGACTGGTTCGGTTCAAGAGGCGATCTGAACGAGATCAATCTGGCCGATTTGAGGGATAAGAAGGACGGCAAGCCGGGAACCACTGTTCAGGAAATGCTCAACGTCATTCAGAAGCTTCCCGGAAAATGGGATGTGAAGTCGAGCCGCGACATCGTCAAAGGCGACTCCAATCTGGAAGCGGGCATCATGATCGACGGCAAATATACGGATTTGGGAGACATGATTCCTTACTATATCAAGAAGGGAATTCCTGTCATGGTCATGTGGCATGAATGGGGAGGCCATTACCAGACGATCATCGGCTACGATACGATGGGTACCGAGGCTACCTGCGACGATGTGCTGATTCTTGCCGATCCTTACGACACTACGGATCACAACCAGGACGGATATGTGATAGAATCTTACGAACGCCTGATTTACGACTGGGGCAACAGCTACGATGATGACGTCGACTGGGCCGCCTTCGTGGTGATGAGTCCTGCAAAATAAAACCGCATACGCTTCAGTAAAAAAGCAACATCGCGATTCTTGATTCATTTAAAAATGCGTGGTCCATTTTCAGCCCGGCTGATTTGGATCATGCATTTTTTTCTCAGCTTCTATTCTTCAGCTGCCGACCGACAGCACGGCGTTATAAAAAACGATATAGCCCGCTTCCGGTACCTCCACCGTCGTCTCACCGCTGAATTTCGTATCGTTGCTGATTTCCTCGTCGAAAATAGAGTAATATCTCCCTTCTCCACCCTGATCGGACGGGGCAATCTGATATGTACCGGGAGCAATATCCTTTCCGATCTTATATTTGCCGCTGATCAAAACTCCTCCCGTCGCTTTGATCGGGCTGATATTTTCAGCCGCCGTAAACCGGTAATCACTGACCAGCGTGTCCCATTCGTTCAGTTGGACCGTCATACAGTAGAGCTCGCCGGAAAGACAGGAATCGCCGTTTACTTTGATGCTGCCGGGTTCCAGCATTTCCCCGGTCCAGAAGAAATATTCTCCCGCCGGGATATCCACCCCCGCTTTATATTCGCCGGCATCGTAGGACTCCGGGTTTTCCACTGCGAACGTTACCGAAGGTTCATAATTCTCAAAACTCTCTGCAGGAGCAGGAATGCTCGGTTCCATCTGGTCCGCACCCTTCGGTTCCTTTCCGGCGTTTCCGTCGGGCCGTATCAGAATACAGACAGAAACCGCCGCCAGAATAATCAGCAGCGCAAGGAGATACTTTAAGATCCTTCCGCGCTTTCCGCTCGCTTCCTCCGGCGCCTCATCGCGTTCCTCGCCGTTTTCAGCGCCTTCCGGGGACGGTTCCCCCGTCACGAGCTCCTCCTCTTTCTCCGTATCGTTTTCATCCGAAACCATGACAGCAACGCTGATATCGCCCGTTACATCCTTCAAAAAGTATTTGTTGATGTTGTCGGTAAAGGCTTCGCTTACCGTTTCCTCGTCGTATTCTCGCAGCCATTCAAAAAAAGTGCCGCAGGCGGGAGACAGACCGGCTGTGCCGCTATTGTAAAGACTCCGGCAGGCTCCCTCGCTGATCAGCATAAAGCCAAAGGGCTCCTGCAGCTCACCTTTATAAATTTTCAGATTTGCCATCGCAGAAACTTCCGGCTCGGCCTTTGACAAAGCAAGACCTTCCGGTTCGGGTTTTGACAAAACCGAAGGGCTCCCATTCCATCTCGCGATCAAACCGCCCCCCATATGACCGGCCAGATACCGGTTCTCCTTCACCGCTACGAACAGCAGCTCCGTCATATTTCCCGGCAGTTCTCTCCTGATAAGCTCCTCGTCCGAAGAATACAGTTCATCAAAGCGTACTGCCACAAGCGCCGCAACGGCTTCTGACGCCGGAGAGATCACAGCGGCCCCGTCCTTTTCCACGAATCCGGCACTACCCTGATATCCTGTCTCCTGTCCGCCGCCTGGGCTTCCTGAAGCGGCCCCATATGCATATTTCAATTTCATTTTCACCGATCCTATCCTATCCTTTTCTATCCTTATTTACCATTATACCTTATCCCTCGATTCGTGTTAATCTCCATTTTTTCATTTTAATTCGAGCCCACCCCGTTACAGTTGGCAGCCAAGGGCGAAGCATACAAGCGAGGGAGGCTTCCGGGAGAATATCACGTCTCGGCATCACGTCTCGGCATTCGTTGACAATTATCATGGGGAACGGTATAATGATTCCGCAGATTCAAATGCGGCAGAGCCGCGAAAGGAAAATTGATTATGGACGACAGAACCGATGCCCGAAAAGATGAAAAACAGGATCATGCGCACGAACATGAGCATGGACAGGACCATGAGCACTTACACGACCATGACCATATGCATGAACACGGGCACAAACACAGTCACCAGAACACGAAAGCGGTACTGAACCGCCTCTCCCGGGCAAGCGGCCATCTGGAAGCGGTGAAGCGCATGGTAGAGGACGGAAAGGATTGCAGCGACGTGCTGATCCAGTTGTCCGCGGTCATAGCGGCCCTCAACAGCACCGGCAAGGTAATTCTGGCGGACCATATTTCCAATTGTATCGTAGACGCGATCGAGTCGGACGACAGGGCTGCCATCGAAAAGCTGAACACCGCCATCGACCGTTTCATCAAATAGCATTTCGCCGAGCGATGGGCGTCCCCATCGAAAAATTTGATATAAACCGACCGAATCGAATCATCAACTCGCTGATACCGCGCACCTGACTTCAGCTACGCACCGGCGGGTTTTTTTGTGCCGGGAGTTTCACAGTTTCGGTCCCAAACATCCCCATCCGGGGGATAACTCGGACCAAACAGCGAAAACCAAATCTCGAATCATGGCCTGAAAAGGTTGCAAATCCTCATTTTTCGACACAAAAATAAATCCCATTTTGCATCCCCCTCGGGGCTTGTACGCCGTTTGAAATCCTCTATAATAGTCAAAGTATGAAAGAACTGCCGCCGCAGTTCAAAGGAGACCTGCGTCTCAGGGAGCGGCGGAACCCATCTTGAAAGGAGAGGCAAAGATGAACATAAAAAAAATTGCAGCTTTTATTCTGATCCTTGCGCTGGCGTCGTCCGGTCTTGCCGGCTGCGGTAAATCGGAAGGAGAAAAAGGGATCAGCGCCAGAGAGAAGCGTATCGCAAACGACGAACTGATCGTCGCGATCGGAAGCGAACCGGAAACCGGCTTTGATTCGACGACAGGGGGCCACGGCTCCATCACAAAGGTGTTCTTCTCTACCCTGTTTAAGAGAGACAAGGAACTTGGCTGGGCAAATGACCTGGCAACAGGATATTGCGTCTCGGACGATAAGCTGACCTGGACGATCTCTTTGCGCGACGACGCCCTCTTCACCGACGGCACAAAGGTGACGGCTGAGGATGTGGCATATACATACCGGACCGCCAAGGATTCCGGTTCCGACATCGACCTGACCATGATCGACAGCATCAAGGCCGTGAACGATACGGCGGTGGAATTCAAGCTGAGGCGGCCCTATTCTCCCTTTATTGAGCGCCTCGCATATCTTGGGATCATTCCCGAACACGCCTATGACGAAAACTTTAAGGATAACCCTGTCGGCTCCGGTCCGTATAAGTTCGTCCAATGGGACAAGGGACAGCAGGTCATCGCGGTGGCAAACGAAGATTATTACGGAGAGAAGCCGAAGATTAAACAGCTTACCATGGTGTTTTTAAGCATCGACACCGCATTTGAGGCCGTAAAAAACGGCACAATCGACGTCGCCGCAATCAACGGGACGCTGGCGGACCAGCAGGTGAAAGGCGCGCAGATCGTCGATATTCCCAGCATTGAGTGCTACGGAGTCTGTTTCCCGATGGTCCCCAGGGAAGGAAAGCTTGCGGAGGACGGCGCGGAAATGGGAAATGACATAACCAGCGATAT
>CAMJRV010000267.1 GCA_946408315.1 uncultured Bacillota bacterium
CCCGAATCTGGAGCCGCCGGATAAAGTGAAGCAGGCTATTTTCGACGTGCTCAACGACGAGCCCCCTACCTTCGTCCACGGCTACATGAACAATTCCGGTTATGAGGACGTTCGCGGCAGTGTTGCAGAATTCATCAACCGGAAGCATGGAACAGCTTTTGGAGCCCAAAATATTCTGATGACCGTAGGCGCGGCGGGCGGTTTGAATGTCATTTTGAAAACCCTGCTGGATTCGGGAGACGAAGTGATGGCTTTTGCCCCCTATTTCGGAGAATACCGCAGCTACGTCGCAAACTTTGAAGGGGTGCTGACTGTCGTTTCTCCAAACATGGTTGATTTCCAGCCGAACCTGCAGGAACTCAGGGAAAAGATTACTCCCAGGACCAAGGCTGTCATCATCAATTCGCCGAACAATCCCACAGGAGTTGTATATACGGAAGGGACGATCGCAGAGCTGTCCGATATCCTGAGAGGCAAACAGGAGGAATTTGGAACCAGCATTTATCTGATCGCCGACGAGCCTTACCGGGAACTGGTATATGACGGCGTTTCCGTTCCTTATGTAACAAAATATTATAAGAACGCCATCATAGGCTATTCCTACAGCAAGTCGCTTTCCCTGCCCGGCGAAAGGATCGGCTATCTGGTGATCCCCAGCGAAGCGGACGATTTTGAAAATGTGGTTTCTGCCGCTAACGTAGCCAACCGGATTCTGGGCTATGTCAATGCGCCTTCCCTGATGCAGAGAGCGGTGGCAAGGTGCCTGGATGCCGAGGTCAACGTGGCTGTCTACGACAAAAATAGGCAGGCTCTGTACAATGGATTGACGGAAGCAGGATATGAATGCGTTCGGCCGGAGGGAGCGTTTTACCTCTTCGTAAAATCGCCGATAGAAAACGATGTGGAATTCTGCGGCCTGGCCAAGAATTATAACCTGCTCATCGTTCCGGGAAGCGCCTTCGCCTGCCCGGGGTACGTAAGGATCGCCTACTGCGTGGCCTATGACACCATTATGGGAGCCTTGCCAAAGTTTAAGGAACTGATCGAAAAGGTCAGATAATCGTCCGGAAAAGCGAAAATATCGGCGCGTCGGATTGCGTCCAAAAGTTATGTGCCAGTCGGGGGCGGAGGAATCTCTGCTCCCGGTTTTTATGGGAAGGGCGGCCCTTGCCGGCAGAAATGGCGTCGGCTGGTCCGGGAATCTGCCGATTTCGATAAAAATATGGAATTTGAGGTAGAAATGGTATATTATAAAAGAATAAAATTGAACATAAAAGCCCGGCAAAATGGAGGGGAAACGGTTGAAGGACAGCGTTGACACAGGGAAAATAAACGAGACGATAGCCGATCTGATCGAGGATCATATTCTGGTCTGCGATATAGAAGGGCGAATCGTCTCTTCCAATAGGGCGATACAGACATATTTAGGCTATACAGATTTTGAGTTAAGACAGAAAAGTTTTTCCGATATGGTTGCAGATCTTTACCGGAATAAGGCCGGTTCTTTTCTGAAGAATGCGCTTGCGGAGCCCTCCGACCAGGAGGAATTTTTGTTTCGCAGCAAGCATGGCCTGCTGAAACTCCATCTCCAATCTTTTTACAAGGATCATCTCGTCTACCTTTACGGCAATGAAAAATATGTGGAGTATGAGAGGATGCGAAAAAAGCTGGAGATTGAAATTGCAAATGCGATCAAGATCCATAAGCGCTCTTTGCCTGTGAGTCTTCCTGACACGGAAAGCATTTCTTTCTCCTCCCTGTATATTCCCGCGGAAGATTTGGGCGGAGATCTGTTCGACGCATTTCAGGTGGACAACGGGCTGCTGAACGATTCCTTTGAACAGTACGTATGCTTTATTGCCGACGTTTCGGGACATGGCCTGGACAGCGCCATGCTGGCTATCTTTGTAAAAGATACGATAAGAAGTTTTTTCAGCTTAAAGCATATCCCGGGGCAATTACTGTCTCCGAAAGAAATCGTGGATTTTTTCGTCGCGCAATACCGGAAGGAAGGGTATCCCGAAGAATATCTGGTCTGCCTCGTTGTCGCTGTTTTTGATTTGAAGACGAAGGAACTGACGTATTGCAACGCCGGTTTGCACATCTGTCCTTTCTTAGTCGGTGAGGAAGGAAATATCATAGAGCTGAGCAATGCAGGGCTGCCGATTTCAACCGCGATCAGTGCGAAGCTGCTAAAGTATCAGGATTCTTCTGTGTCGCTGTCTCCGGCAATGACCTTGTTTCTCATGTCCGACGGACTGCCGGAACAAAGCGCCAATCATGAGTTTTACGAGGAGAGGCTGAAACGGCTGGTTCCCGAAATTCACCGTATGGAGCCCGCGCTTATCATTCAAAGGATTCATGAAGATTTTACGGGTTTTTTAGGACATGAAAGAATCAGAGACGATATCACCCTGATGGTCGCAAAACTGCCGCGGACGTTGAACTAGTAGGATAAATTTAAAATTTATGAATGGAGTGAAATGGTATGGAGCAAATACTGAATGGGATTTTAGAAGCGATTGAAGATGAGCGGAAGGCTCAGAAACATTATCAGTTTCTGGCGGAGATAGCGGAGGACCCAAAGGTCAAGAAATTCTTTGAGCAGTTAAAATCGGATGAAGAAGGCCATGAGAAGATACTGCTCGCCCGCTATGAAGCCTTTGCGAAAATGCTGGAAGCGGAAAAGAGCGTTAAGTAAGTGATAGTGTCTGCTAAGTTATGAAACAGAGGGAAGTGGTCCGGCCACTCGAATGGAGGAACAGCGTATGAAAATGTCGGTGCTTTATTATTCTAAAACGGGAAACACCAAAAAGATGGCGGAGATAATTGTCGAGGGAATGACGTCTGTAGAAGGCGTCGAAGCAAAGTCCTTTTCGATTGAAGAGATCGACGAGGCGTGGGTAAAGGAAAGCCGGTGCGTCGTCCTGGGAACGCCCATTTATATGGCAAGCGTATGCGGCGCGATAAAAAACTGGCTGGATGGGCCCAGCAAAAAATACGGATTGCAGGGAAAGATCGGAGGAGCCTTTGCCACAGCGGACTATCTTCACGGCGGCGGGGAACTTGGCATCCAGATGATTCTCGACCATATGCTGGTCTTCGGCATGATGACCTATTCCGGCGGAGGCTCTTGGGGAAAGCCGATCATCCATCTGGGGCCGCTGGCTTTGAAAGACCATTTGGAGGAAAGCGAAGAGACATTTCGAATTTATGGGCAGCGCATGGCGGCCAAGACGAAGGAGCTCTTTCAAAATCTTGAAGCGGATTAAAAGATTGCAATGAAACATAACATCTTTTGGCCGACTGGAGACAAAATCGAGGCACTTGTTAACACCCAGTTGAGGTCAAAGCATATAATGGAACATGGATAGCCTATTATCCTGAAACTTCATTGAGAGGATGTTATGACATGCATAATGAATACGATGGTTACCGCGGTAACCAAACTGTATTTGAGAATAATTACGGCGGAAATGCCAATTCAGAGTACTACGCTCAGCGGGGCTGCTGCCAATACTGGTGCTGGCCTTCCACATGCTGCGTAGGCCCGACAGGTCCGCAAGGTCCAACAGGTCCCCAAGGCCCACAGGGCCCGGCGGGTCCGGCAGGAGCAACTGGTCCCCAGGGTCCAGCAGGTCCACAGGGTCCCGCAGGCTCGGCAGGAGCAACAGGCCCGCAAGGTCCGACAGGCCCCGCAGGTCCTCAGGGAGTGGCCGGCCCGACTGGCCCTCAAGGACCACAGGGTAACACCGGCCCGGCAGGTCCGCAAGGTGCAACAGGTCCGGCAGGACCACAGGGTAGCATCGGTCCGACAGGCCCACAGGGCCCGGCAGGTCCCGCAGGAGCAACCGGTGCAACAGGTCCTCAGGGCCCGGTAGGAGCAACCGGCGCAACAGGAGCAACTGGCGCAACAGGAGCCACTGGTGCAACTGGAGCAACAGGTCCGGCAGGCCCGGCAGGAGCCACGGGTGCAACAGGAGCCACTGGAGCAACCGGTCCGGCAGGCCCCGCAGGAGCAACAGGTGCAACCGGAGCAACAGGCCCACAGGGCCCGGTAGGAGCCACGGGCGCAACCGGCGCAACAGGAGCCACTGGTGCAACCGGAGCAACCGGTCCGGCAGGTCCAGCAGGAGCAACGGGAGCCACTGGCGCAACAGGTCCGACAGGCCCCGCAGGCCCGGCAGGAGCCACGGGAGCAACCGGAGCAACAGGTCCACAGGGCCCGGTAGGAGCAACAGGTGCCACGGGAGCAACAGGAGCCACCGGCGCAACCGGAGCAACCGGAGCAACCGGTCCGGCAGGTCCAGCAGGAGCAACAGGAGCCACTGGCGCAACCGGTCCGGCAGGTCCAGCAGGAGCAACCGGTCCCGCAGGTCCGCAGGGTGATACCGGCCCGGCAGGCCCCGCAGGCGCAGCAGGCCCGACAGGCCCCGCAGGTCCGGCAGGCCCCGCAGGAGCGACAGGCCCGGCAGGTCCGCAGGGTGACACCGGTCCGGCAGGTCCGGCAGGCGCAGCAGGTCCGACAGGCCCGGCAGGCCCCGCAGGTCCACAGGGAGCGACAGGTCCGGCAGGTCCTCAGGGAGATACCGGCCCAACCGGCCCGGCAGGCCCAGCAGGAGCAACAGGTGCCACTGGCCCGGCAGGCCCAGCAGGAGCGACAGGTCCGGCAGGTCCTCAGGGAGAT
>CAMJRV010000268.1 GCA_946408315.1 uncultured Bacillota bacterium
CTTCATCTCCACATGGCCGGACTCATACGGCTTTCCTTCGACGGTCAGAACCACACTGTCGGCATGGTAATAATTCCCGAATGTATTTGCGATACTCTGAAGGATCATTGTCTCAAACGATGCGCCGGCATTCATGTCGGTAAGAAACGCGTCGTTGAAATCGAGATTTACTCGATTTTTTTCATCCAGACTCAAACTCTTTATGGCTGCGTCTGTGGAGAGCACCAGGCCCAGCCCGTCTTCAACCTCGCTTTTATACGCTTCCGCCAGAACCTCCTCCGTACGGTCATTCGTCCGATATTCAACTTTTTTCTCTACGGAACGAAGCTGATCGGTTTTTTCATCGGGATAATAGAAGCGGACCGTCTGCTCTCTGACTGCGTCTTCCTCAACGGATTCAAGCGTAGAGCTCACCTCCATCCCTCCGGACTGAAAGGTCGTCTTAATCAGACCCATCCCCTTCGCATAATAGTCAACCGTCGTTCCATTGCCGCCTTCTGTGACTATTTCAACGGCCGCGAAGGACCCTGCGGGCGTCTGGACTGTTTTTGCCGTCTCCGTAACGGTACGGTGCCTCCCGTCTTTCAGCGTCCATGACGTTCCCTTTTTCAGCGGCTCCTTGAGAAGAATTTCCTCGTCGCCTCCGGATTTTTGAATCATGTTCTCCCGGTAATAGATCTCGCCTTCAGAAAAGGTCCTGGTCAGTTTTCCATCCTTCACCTCGTAAACGCGAACCGTTTCAGTTCCTCCGTTTACGACGCTCTGCTGGAGCCTGTCCCCCGAAACATAGTCGTTATAAACCTCATACCCGGCAAACTCATTGCCTTCCCCCCGATATGTGTATTTCACATTTTCCCGCAATGGGAAGTAATCGGCAACCTTTCTTTCTGCTTCCCCTTTGTAGACAAGCTTTACGCCGGTGACCTGCACCGGATAGCTCTCCTTGATCTCCGGCAGGATCGTAACCTCTACGAGCTGCCCCTCCGCCGGATCAAAATGGTACTCCGCATCCCTCAGGTCCACGCTTGCCTCTTCAAAGCCTTTATAGTCGATCGTCTTAACCAGAATGCTGTCCCCAGACACCTTTTCTATCTCTGCAGAAAAAGTAACCGTCTCAGCCTTTGCTCCGCAGCCCGGCAGGATCAGAACCAACAGCAGCGCGAAGGCCATATATTTGAATTTTCTGTTCAACCTCTTCACCCTCTCTCTCTTTTATAGTATTATTATATGGAAAGATCCAAACTATTAAAATAATTTTTTTAACGAAATATCACGAAAGGAGACGAAATGGAAGACTATTATTGCCCGGATTGTTTTGACCGGCTGGAAAGACTGTCCGGCTGCGGCGCGGTGGGCTATATGTGCAATACATGCAAGCATCTCGTTTCAAGACAAAAAATGCTGAATCGGGAGAAAATGGAAGAGGCGAAACGGCAGCAGGACGAGAAAAACCCCGAAGAATAAATTCCTTCGGGGGGGCGTCTCAAACCGTCTGGGCTGACAGATATCCCTGACAGGGATAAAATGTACCGCATCCGATGGGCTGACCGGAATCGCCGGTGGGCTGTGTTCTGAAATCGTCGGGCCATTCATGGACGATGATCGCTCTGCCTAAAACATCCTGAGGCTTAAAGCGATCGGTATAGACGACCATGAAGGCATGACCGTTAAAGGCCATAAGGGGCGGAAGATCTCCGGCATGATACGGATGAGGCGCGTTGGGAGTGGTGGAGTAGTGCCCGCCTACGTCGTGAAAGCCGGTATAACCCTCTCCGGCAATACATGGCCCGTGCTGATGTACATGGAATCCGTAGAATCCTGAAAAGGGAATGCCATCGACATCTACGACCAGAAGCGTCCCGTCCAGAAATGGGTAGAGATATACGTCTCCGGTCATATTATGAATCTCCGAGCTTCCCGTTATATGTGCGCAAACTTCAGGCGGATGCTGCATCGTCTCGTACATTAACTGGATTGTCTGGTCTATCATAGGGAGTTCCTCCTTTGGTATCTCCGAGATGTTATCTATTTTATGCCGCGGCGCCCCGGAATGACACAGAGAAGAAGGACCCCTATATTGCAGGGTCCTTCAAAGAACAGGATGCGAAGAGCCTTTTCGTGGTGAAAAACTCCCGAAGGCTTCTCGGTCCGGCTATCATATCTCTTCCGACGTATAAAACGCCCCCTTCTCTGACCTTTACGCTCCACTTCACCAGCGCGATTTCGCCCCGGTCGATCTCAATTCCGGTGATAACCAGTGGATGAACGCAACTTCCGTCATTGAAATACAAGGGCTCTCCGGTCTCGGGAAACATCGGCCGGTGATTGTGCCCGGCAATGAGCATCTGGTTTTCACGGATGACCCATTCGGTCAGCCGCATCCCGATCATTTCCTTCTTTTCCTGATTCTGCGCCGGGCTTGTGGGGTTGGTTACCCCAAACAGTTCCAGCGGCCTCCAGAAATACCTGACCAGAAACCTCGCTGCCCTCCACATAGTGCTGTTCAGAAAATCCACCTGGTGACCGTGAACAAGCAGAATCTTCTTGTTCTGATCCTGATTGGCCTCTCCTTGATATTCCAGCACAATCCCCTCGTGGACGCGGACGTTTTCAAATAAAGGAAGGACTTTTCCCTCCCGCTTGTCATAGTATTCATACAGGTTTGACTTTACATATTTCTCGCTCCGCTTGACCATGTCGTGGTTTCCGTAGATAAAATAAAGGCGGTCCTCCAGATGAAACCGCTTCAACCGCTGGAACGTGTCCGGATGCGCATTGATGATATCGGACAGCTTTTTATTCTCCCAGAGTTCGTCTCCGTCTCCGATTTCGATATACGTGTAACCTTCCCGATAGTAATGGTCCAGCGCGGAAAGATAGAGATTCTCGTTATTGAAAAATTCATCCGCCTGGCTTCCGTCTCCCCGGTGGCAATCACTCATCAGAATGATCCTTGAGGAATCGTCAAAGGGAATTCGGTCCGCCGAATCAAATATATGGGATAAGCGCTTTTGTGAGCACATTAAAATCCTCTCCTAATCTAGATATAGCTTTTCAACCTCTCAAACACTTTGAAAATTTCTCTCGTTTTTCCGATGTTGATCACGGCGCTGTAGAGAAACAGCCCCTTCTCCCGCATTGCCGAAAGCTTCTCAGGCCAGCTCGTATCTTCCCCCGTGATTTCCCGAAACACGCTGCAGAGCCGTTCGTTGTTTCTCTGCGCGATCCAGTCGGTTTCGTCCACCCTAGTCAGAGGCTGGGGCGTACGGGGCTTATCAAACGTAAATTCCACTGCGGCGCCGTCGATCAGCATTTCCGCTTCCCGATATCCGGCCCTTTTCATAGCTCTGACAAAGCTTCTGCACATCTCATGATCCTTCAGGACGAGCCTGATTCTCATCGTCAGTTCCCAGGGCTCTGAAAATTCGCCTGTCTTGAAACCCGTCAGCCACCAGTGTTTTTCCTGCCTGTGAAAAAGTTCTCTTCCATTTTTATAAAGGGAAAACGCCATATCCAACCGGTTCCCATTGTCGGCACACCGGTAAAAGGCTCCCTGAAACAGGTCGGGAATGTCCAAATCCGGCTCTTCCGTATAATAGACGCCGATTTCACAGCCGGTGCTCAGGTGATACTGCCCTTTCCAGAACTGGATCAACCACCGTTTCCCTCCATACTCGAACCGGATCGGTTCCGCATCGAGAATCATGCCTACCGGCGCCGCAGCCTCGTCATAAAGGCGGCAATAACCGCACTTTCGCTGCCAGGCGTTCATTTTGGAATAGAAGATATCCTGATTCGGATCATAATCGCAACCGGCATCGCCGATCAGCTTGATAAACTCCTCAAAATCCGTCATAACCGGAGCCGGAAACAGATTCCGAAAGAGCCGGTATAACAGATATGCGAAAATCACCAATAAAATCAGTATGGAGGGGAATACCAGGATTCCGTCCTCCAATTGGGCCTTTATCAAATCAAACATAAAGCCGTCACTCCACAAACAATTCTACTCCATACTATTCGCGGAGGACGGTTATTGTTAAAAGGGAATGGGAATGGGAATGGGATCGGAACTAAAACATAAAAAAAGTGCGTCATACCGGACATGTCCCCGTAGAAACCGTAAAACAGTATACCGTTTTTATGCGTTAGCATACGAAAACGGCGGTTTCCAAGGGGACATTCTCGGCGCGACGCACGATATTCCCGTATTATTTTCCGGCGATCAGGTCGCAGACCGCATTGGAGAAGGCGACCGGATCTTCGATAGAAAGGCCCTCGATGAGCAATGCCTGGTTATACAGGAGCTCCGTATAGGTCTTCGCCTTTTCCCTGTCGTCGGCAAAGGCGCTCTTCAGCGCCGCAAGGACGGGATGGGACGCGTTGATCTCCAACACCTTCTCAGCTTTGATCTTATCGTCCGTCGGCATGGCGTTGAGAATCTTCTCCATTTCAATGGAGATTCCTCCGCCACTTGCCAGGCAGACCGGGTGGGATTTCAGCCGCTGGGAAAGCCTGACCTCGCTGACCTTACCCGCCAGCGTCTCCTTCATGAACTCAAAGAGATCCTTATTGTCCTCCGTCTCTTTTTTCACCGCGTCTTTTTCGCTTTCGTCGTCCTCAAAGCCCAGGTCATCGCCGGATACCGATTTGAATTCCTTTCCGTCGAAATC
>CAMJRV010000269.1 GCA_946408315.1 uncultured Bacillota bacterium
ATAGTTTTTTAAGATATATTCATCCGCCCCCGACCGCATCGCCTCTTTTACATATTCAAACTCGTCGTGACAGCTCAGCACTACGATGCAGACATCTGCGGACAGCTCTCTCACCTGCTGGATGAGAGAAACCCCATCCATGACCGGCATGCTCAAATCCGTGATGATCAGCTCCGGCATATCCTTTTCCAGGACGGACAACGCCTCTTTTCCGTTGCAGGCATCCTCCGTCAGCAGAAAACCGGCCGCCTCCCAGTCGGTAAGCTGCTTTAAAAACATCCTCACCAGAAAATCATCGTCTACAATCAAGGTTTTAATCATTCGTATCACCGTGTTTCAAATATTCCTTTAAAAAAGCATCGATATTCAGCCTGGTCAGCATCCGGGACTCGATATAGACATTGTCGGAAACCGTCCTTCCTGACAGGCTGCCCACTACCGTCTCCACGGCTTTGTAGCCCGCCTCGTAGCCGTCCTGAGTCACCAGCCCCTGAAGCATACCGTTCCGCACCGCCGACAGAGCATCGTCCTGGGTATCCACTGCAACAATGTCGATACTGTAGGACAAAAATTCGGCCTTGCATTCCTCGATCACGCCAAGCCCCATCACCGCACTCGTAGAAAAGATTCCTCCGAGCGAAGGATGTTCTGAGAGCAGCTTTTTCGTTTCCTCCATGGCCAGTTTGAAATCGGAATCCGCATAGCGAATGCCTACCACAGACAGACGGCCATCCGCCTCGATCTGGTCAAGAAATCCCTCTATCCTTTCGACATGCGACATCTGATTTTTGACTCCGCTGATGATCCCCACCTGCTCTCCGTCTTTCAAAAGCGCGGTCATCCGCTGGGCCGCCAATCGTCCGATCAGATAATTGTCGGCGCCGATGTAAGGAAGCTCCACATCTCTCGCCCTCGTATCAAGCGCAAAGACGGGAATGCCCTTTTCCGACGCGCTTTCCACCATCTCCTTGCAGTCGTCGGAATCACAGGGCGCAAACAGAATCGCATCCGGCTCTGCCGCGAGCAGATCGTAAAACATCATCTTCTGCTGCTCAACCTTCGTCTCATCCTCGGGATACAGCAGAATGATGTCCGCCTGGCAGCGGCGGGCGGCGTCCTGAATCCCGGAGCGCATTTCCATCCAATGCTGGCTGTTCATGGATTTCAACAGCACGCCGATCGTAAAAGACGGCTCCGGAGTCGCCGAATTCTGTAAAGTACAGCCGCCAAGAAGAAACAGCGCAAGAAGCAGCGCAAAAGACAGCATGATGAAACGCTTCATAAGGGCCCTCCTCTCATATTTCAAAGTCGGCGGGATCGTCGCAGACAGGCAGGAAAATGACTGCATGGGTCCCTGCGCCGACGGCGCTGTAGTATTTTATCGTCCCCTGATCTTCATAATAAAGCTGCAAGCGGTCTCGAATATTTGAAATTCCGATTCCGCTGAAATGCCCCCTCGGGGTCCGTTTTCCCCCATTGGACGCCATCAGCTCGGCAACCTGCTCTTCCGACATCCCCTCACCGTTGTCGGATACCGACAGCTCCAGCATTTCCTGATGCCGCTTCACCGAAACCTCGATCAGACAGTTTCCCTTCTCGTGGTTGATCCCATGCAGGATCGCATTCTCAACAAGAGGCTGAAGGATCAGGCGCGGGACGTACAGCTCATCGACGTCGGAAGCCACATGGTAGACCACATCAAAGGAATCCATATAGCGGAACTGCTGAAGCATAACGTAATTTTTCACCATCCGCAGCTCGTCCTTCACAGTCAGGAAAGCCCCTTTCCGGTTGATGCTGACCTGAAGCAGCTCGATAAATGCTCCAAGCTGTTCGGCAATCCGATCCGACTTTTGCAGAATTGCCGCATATTTGATGGAGTTTAAGGTATTGTACATGAAATGAGGCGTGATCTGATACTGGAGCGCCTCCAGCTCTGCCTCCTTTTTCTGCATCCGCTCGTTGACCAGCTCCCCGATGAGGGATTCCACATGACTGACGGTCTCGTTGAAGCCTTCGCTCAAAATTCCGATCTCATCCCTGTCCCAAACGGGAGCGCGAGCCGACAGGTCGCCTGCGCTTACCTTCTCCATTGTACTTTTCAGTTCCTTCACCGGCCGGTACAGCCAGGCCGAGATCCGCCCTGCCAGCAGCAGCACAAGGATCAGCGTAACGATCAGAGCGGCGATGATAAAGATCTGCTGCTCCCGAAGGCTCTGAAGGAGAAAGCTCCGGCTGGACAGGGAAACGATTCCATATCCTGTCATGGGAGAACGCACCGACACGACGATCTGGTCCATATCCGGATTCGCGGCGTCCAGCGGGTCGTAGGACAGGATCTCTCCAATTCCGGTAAGATCGCTGATATTTCGCCCGATCTGTGAGGTGGAGGCCGCCGAGCCGATCGTCCCGTCGCCGTCCACAAGAAAGTAGCGGGAATCCCTCTCCGGCTCCCCGGTATTCAATAGCTGGTAAAATAAAACCCTCTCGTTCAGGTTGACCGCCACCGCGCCCAGGTCCTCCCCGTCCTTTCCCACGATGGGACGGTAATAGGTCAGGACATAGCGAGGCGCCCGGCTGACCTTGTCCTGGAGGATCGCCGGCGTAAGCCTCGTCCCCTCCGGCTCCTCCGCCAGCAGCTTCAGCCACGGATAATTGTCCGGATAAAAGATTTCCTGAACCGCGTGATATTTCGTAGAGGTGATGACCTGCTTTTTATCCTTCAGATAAATATAGATCGAATCGATATAGCCGCCGTCCGGCTGGTATTGCTTCAGAAAGTTCGTAATCTCAAAAGCGTCCTCGGTTTTTTCACCCTTTGCCAGATAATCCTGAATCAAACGCTCCAATTCTTCACTGGCGGCAAGCTGGACGGACACGTCGTACGCGTTTCTCATCGTGTCTTCAAAAGACTGTACAAAAACAGACAAGGTCCCCCGCAGCGAATGCACATAATTCTGTCCGACGGTCTGGGCGGAACGATTATAAAAACTGATGGAAATTGCTACGGATGCAAGCAGAGTAAGCACGGAAATCCCAAGCAGAACCTTTGTCCGAAAACCGATTCTCATTTTGATAGCCCCCAATTCTAAATGCATTGTAACTTAAATGCCGTCATACTGCAAGAAAAACAACGCACCTGCCGAAGGAGGCAGGCGCGTTGTTTTATCTCAGATTGTTTATGCATAAATATCCCAATACAGGGGCTTTTGATTGAGCAGCTCCCGGAAGGTGCGGATGATCTGAGGCGTTTCGTCTATGAAATAGGGTCTCGCCACATTTCCGTTTGCGTCCCAGTCGCATCCGTCCCACCAGATCGCAACTTTGATTCTGGGATAGGACGCGATATGGGAAAACATCGTTCTGATCCACTGTTCCTTGTCGCCGCCGACACTGCTTGACGCGAATTCGGTGATCATAAACGGCTGACCGTAAAGGGTGTCGGCCCTCGCATAGACGGAATCGTACAGTTCCGGGAACTCGATCCACCGCTCATCGGCATAATAAGTGCCCGTATTGTAGGCCGTCAGCCCGACGATATCGACGTATTCGTCGCCGGGATAATACATCACTTCATCGTTCCATTGAAAATCAGGGAAGGACGTTCCGTTGGGGTTCCAGATCCAGATCACATTGTCGGCTCCGGCATCTTCAAATATTTTATATATATACCGGTAGAATTCCTTGAAGATCACCGTATCTTTCGATGTATTGTAGCTGGAATACGGACACCAGTCCCCGTTCATCTCATTGCCCAGCCGGAAAAGGACCGGATGGTCGAAATCGCTGACGGTTTTCGCATAATCTGTCAGGAACTCGTCGTATTCCCCGTCGAGAACGTCATATACCATATTCCCTTCCCCCGCGCTCGTCCATGGAGTCTGCAGCGTCAGTTCCAGCGTCTTGCCTTTCTTTTGCGCATTTTGCAGCCGGGTTCCCAAGTTTGGATGCTTGTACTTATTTTCAAAGCTCGAATAGTTGAGCAAAATTGGAAACTGATACTCCATCTCCTTTTCCAGCTCATTCATCTGAGTAAAGTTATCGGGAGCCTCCGGCTCGAACAGCCCCCATTTCAGCACGCTGTCGGGGTTGAAATAGGCGTGGTAAAAATCCTGGGTTTCCTGATTCCATCCCCGGCTCTCCACATCGACCGCCTGACTCTTCCTCATATAGGCCGCCTTTGTCGGCGCAAACGTCGCAAAGCTTTCCACCAGATAGTGATAGCCTCCGGAGAGATAGAACGGTGCGTCGGATTTCACGAGGATCGTATATACCTCTCTTGTGCCTGACAGAACTTCCAGCGATGCGTAATAGTTCTTGTCGTTCTCGACCCGGGAAAGCTTTTGCCGGGACCACTGGAGGATATGTACCGTCCTTCCGTTGATCGTAGTCTTCGTCTCATATTCCTTCGTATGGTCGGCCGTATTATTCAAAAACTGGTTTGAATAGTTGATGTAGGCCTGCTGACCAACATTAGAAGGCAGGCTTTCCTTGTAGATTTCGATTCTCTTGTGATCGTTTTCCAACACGGCGCAGACTCCGGAATATCCCATATCCACTGTCATTCCCTGATCCACCCGCATGGAATAGCCGTGCACATAGTTGGTGAAGACGCTGTAGGCGCCGTCGTTTTCCTGACGGTACAGCTCGCTTTCCACCAACTG
>CAMJRV010000270.1 GCA_946408315.1 uncultured Bacillota bacterium
CATCGTCCGCGCCGTAACATTTCACCTGAGCCTTTTCTCCCTTTGAATACGAAATTTCCTTTAGTATATTCAATTCTCCGGTATTGTAATCAAATTGCGTCCGGACGTAGGTAAAACCGTTGATCCTCGAAATAATCTGGGCAGCGTCCTTTCCAAGGCCGTTCAGGATTACCCGCAGAGGCTCCTTTCTCACCTTGTTGGCCGATTTCGCGATCCCGATCGCGCCTTCCGCCGCGGCAAAGGATTCGTGACCGGCAAGAAAGGCAAAACATTTCGTCTCTTCCCGCAGGAGCATCGCCGCAAGATTGCCGTGACCGAGCCCTACCTTCCGGTCAGCTCCGACGGAACCGGGAATGCAAAAGGCCTGAAGCCCTTCGCCGATCACCTCGGCAGCCTCCGACGCCTTCGTGCAGCCTTTTCGGATCGCCAGGGCGGCGCCGACAATATAGGCCCAGCATGCGTTTTCGAAACAGATGGGCTGGATGGATTTCGCGATATTATATGCGTCAACGCCCTTTTCCTCACAGATTTTTCTGGCGTCCTCAATCGAGTCGATTCCGTTTTGCCTCAGAACCTCGTTGATCTGATCGATTCTTCTTTCATAGCTTTCAAAAAGTGCCATATCATTCTTCCTCCCACACTACTCACATCTCGGATCGATGACGGTTGCAGCCTCATCAAACCTGCCATATTTTCCGGTCGCCTTCTTGAGCGCTTCATTGGCGTCGGTCCCTTTTTTGATCATGTCCATCATCTTTCCGAGGTGCACAAATTCGTATCCGATGATCTCGCCGTTTTCGTCCAGCCCGATATGGGTGACATAGCCCTCGGCCATTTCCATATATCTCGGTCCTTTTGCGAGGGTCCCGTACATCGTGCCGATCTGGCTCCGCAAGCCTTTTCCCAGGTCTTCAAGGCCTGCGCCCACCGGTAGGCCGCCTTCGGAAAATGCGGTCTGGGACCTCCCGTAGACGATTTGCAGGAACAGTTCCCGCATCGCCGTATTGATCGCATCGCAGACCAGGTCCGAATTCATCGCTTCCAGGATCGTCTTGCCGGGCAGAATTTCGGCGGCCATTGCCGCGGAATGGGTCATGCCGGAGCAGCCCACAGTCTCCACAAGGGCCTCCTGAATAATGCCGTCCTTCACATTCAAGGTCAGCTTGCACGCTCCCTGCTGCGGAGCACACCAGCCGGCGCCGTGGGTCAGCCCGCAGATATCCTTTATCTCTTTCGCCTGCGTCCATCTCCCTTCCTGGGGAATCGGCGCGGGACCATGATCGGCGCCTTTTGCCACGCAGACCATTTCTTCCACTTCACTTGAGTAATTCATTTATATTACCTCCTTTATCGTAAAACGGGCATGCAGCGGAAAATTTCTGTCAATCGAAAATCGACGAAACTTCCGTATAACAACAAAAAACTCCTACACAGCGAAATAAGCGCTTGTAGGAGTCATTAGCAAACAGCAGTTAAAGGCGAACTCCATCGCCTGTTATTATCCTAATGATAACATACTCCAGGTTTTGATTCAAGCTTTTTGGTACTTATCGTGCCAGAAGACGATTCGGCGTTTTATCCCTCTGTTATGGCCTGTTCGCGCTGATGAGCGCCTTGCCGCTGTCCATCAGCCTGTATTTTTGCAGCCGACTGTTCGGCTTGTCCGGCACGGTCATCTCTATAAAACCACCATTCAGGAGCGGCGCGATATGGCGTTTAAACGAACGTGAATCGCCGTTCATTCCGATAATCGCAAAAATTTCTTTGCGTGACAATGCCTTATCTTCAAGCGCTCTCAGTACATCTGTCTGTGTACCTGTCAGTTCGACTTGATGCTTATCTTTATGCTTAACTTGGTGCTTTTCTTGGTCTGCGATTATGTTCAAAACGGCCGAAAGCGCAAACTCGATAAACACACCAGAATCGTTGGCTTTTCTTGCGTCCTCAATCGCCTGATAGTATTGCGGTCTATTCTGATACAGTATCGATTCCATCGGAACCCAAGCGAAAATGGTGTTCCATTTGGCAAGCAGGAGCGTCTGCCACAGCCGGCCCATGCGGCCGTTTCCATCGGCGAAGGGATGAATCGTTTCGATTTCGTAATGCAGAATCGCGCTTTTCAGCACAGGATGCAGTTCCGACGCCTGTGCCCAACTGAAGAGGTCTTCTATAAGCTGCGGCACGAACTGCGGTCTTGCGCCGATATGCACCGCCACATCGCCGTTGAACACACCCACATCTCCTCTGCGGAACTCGCCGGATTCTTTGACCAGCCCATCCGTCATCAGCTTATGGGCTTTCAGAAAGTCTTTGATAGCGTAGGGGTCAAACGTCATAATCTTATCATAGGCTTCATAAGCATTTTTGACTTCCTTGATTTCCGTCTGCTTGCCTGCAACTACCTTGCCTTCGATGACGGCAGTCACCTCATCAAGTGTGAGGGAGTTGCCCTCAATGGCAAGAGACGAATGAATCGTACGCACACGGTTTTCTCTGTGAAGTCGGATGTCACGTTTAAACTCCGTGCCGTATTCAAGCCTCGTCACGGTTTCAACGATTTTAGCCAAATAGTCAGCAGCCTTTTCCGTTATAGTATACGGCAGTCTGTTAGCCATCTCTCTCGCCCCCTAAATCTTCGCCCGATGTTACAACCAGGATAAGCGCAGATTTTCATCAAAACAATATATAGAATTAGTATAGTATATTGGATTGAAAAAAACAATCGTAACCTGCCGCCGAGCCGTGGCATTCTCACGGGAGCCTCCCTCGCTTATATGCTTCGCATAAGCTCGGTACAAGGGTTTAGGTCTCCCTCCGAGAATGCCACGGCTCGGCTTCATCGGCGGGTTACGATTCACAGCTAAATGCCAGTCCTGCCGACTGCGGATGGAATCGAGCGTTGGAGGGGTTTTGCACCACTCTGCGCCGAGGGGAGCAGCATGTTCAGCCGCTGTCAAAACCGTGACCGCGAGAGAAAGCCGCAGTCGGCAGGACTGGCGTTACGGGTGGAATCGTAACCTGCCGGTCGTCTTCATGGGCGGGCATGGACCAGATGGACGATATCGAGATTGGAGCCGGAGTCGATCGTGATTTCCTTTATGGAAACATCGATTCCGATCTCCCTCGAAACAGCCCCTTCCATCTCTCCGCGGATCATCTGATAAAAGATCCGACGGTTATGTTCGACCAGACCGACGTTTTTGTCGGACCGGAGCAAGGTCAGCTCAAATAAGGTCAGTGCATTTAAAAAAGTAATCTCGATTTGATCTGACAGGATGAACACCTTGACGTCGGTCGGCCCTTTCCCGGAAAGCCTTTTCAGGAGATTGGAAAGGTCCCTCTTGATGTTCGATTCATGCTCCTTTTTATCCGCTGCAGAGAGGTTGAACACCTGGGTATACTTCGACATGATCTCACGGCCGAATCGCTGCAGGGAAATGTCAAGTTCATCCAGATCGACGGGCTTAATGATGTATTTGCTGATTCCAAGATCCACCGTTTTGACGATGGAGCTGATGTCTTTCAAGGCGGAGGTAATCATGATCGGATTCGCATAGCCTGTTTTTCTGATCTCTTCGATCATGTCGATCCCTCCGAAATCCGGAAGAATAAGGTCCGTAATGATGAGGTCGGGATGATATTCAAAAAACTTTTTCAGTCCTTCATTTCCGTCTTTTGCAGCGATAACTTTTGAAAACCTCCGCTGCAGAAAACGCATCATCGGTTTCATCGTATCGTCCTCGTCCTCTACATAAAGCAGACGCAAATTAAACATTTCGCCGTATTCCATCCTTGACCTCCTGACTCAAGCGTTCTCATAAGCGGGCAGGACGATGCTGCAGCAGACGCCGCGCTCCATGTTTTGAATCCAAATTTTACCGCCCATATGTTGTTCAATGATTATTTTAGACATATACAGTCCGATCCCCGTTCCTTTTCCCAGGGCCTTTGTCGTGAAATAAGGTGTAAACATTTTGCCCATCACCTCCGGCGATATGGGCTGGCCGTTGTTGCAAATCTCGATTTTGACTGAACTTCCACTCTTTTCGACCGCGATCGCAATCACCTTCTGGGGCGGCCCGGACTCTTCCAGCGCGTCCCGGGCGTTGTCCAATATGTTGGAGATCACCTGGGAGAACTCGTTTTCATATCCCAGGACCATCGCCTCGGGCGTCATCTTCGTGTCGACCAGGACATGGTTCAAGCGCAGACTCTCTTCCATCAGATCCAGAATGAACGAGATCGAGTTGCAGACGGAGAATGGCGCCTCTTCTTTCGGAGGGCTCAGGAAGTTTCTGAAATCATCGATCGTCTGGGACATCTTTGCAATAATCTGCTTGGATTTTGCGACAGCGTCCTCAAAATATTCGCGGTCAAGCTCCCCGTAGTTGAAAGAATCCTTCATCTCGGACAGGATGATACCGAGGCTGTTGAGAGGCTGCCGCCACTGATGCGCAATATTTCCGATCATTTCCCCCATTTTGGCAAGGCGGGACTGATAGATGACGACGGCGTCCTTCTGCCGGTTTTTCTGAACCTCTTCCTTTACCATGACCTGCAGTTTCGTGTTGAATTCCTCCAACTTTTCCAGCGTGTCCCGCAGATTTTCCTCTTTTTCAACTCTGTCGAGGGAGAGTTGTTCGATGG
>CAMJRV010000271.1 GCA_946408315.1 uncultured Bacillota bacterium
TCCCATCTGGCATTCCATCTGAACAGCCGCAACGAGCACAGGAATTTCTTTCCCATTGATTCTTTCTTTTTCCTCGTACATAACAAAACCCTCCTACTTTTTTATACTCATATAACTTCTAATTTTGTTTCATCGCTTTTCGAATGGTCTCCGGTACGCCCCACAGCATTGGGTCGACCGGCGTAAGCTGTTTGAAAGCATCTTTGCCGAGCATAGCAAGAACCGCCATAATCGCGTATGGAAAAGCGGCGACCGGAAATCCCAGCGGAGAGAAAACAGTTGCCAGACAAGCCGTGAATATTACCGAAACGACGGCCAGCACAACGGCATATATCGTGCTTGCGATGCTGATTGCAAACCCTCTTCCGAAAATAATCATCGTCAGCAGCACGGCGTTGTATCCGTAAATACCGATCATGTTGTTTTCAACCGGCAGATTGAGTGCGATGGCGGTAGCGGTGGCTATGGCCGATGCGGCTATGATTGCCACAAAGTCGATTCGCGACGCAATGATGACGCCGGCCAGAAAAAATGCGCCGGAAACCGGATTTGCCTGCCACAATATCTCGGAGAAGTTATTCATAAATGAAGTGAAAAAATCGGCGGCTGTCCAGGATTGAGCGGTAAACGCTTTCATCTCGCCCAGATGCGGAATGACCGACGTTGTAGGTCCTGCCGAAGAGACAAACAACGACGCCGAAACCATGATCATCAGTGCCGTGCAGTATGGCAGGGCGAGCGAAGGCACGTTCCATTTGGACAGCACCGCTGAAAAAGCGGCGGTGAGAAAAACGCAAATGATTCCGCATATTACACAGAACAGAACCATACCTGCGGTGATGGCCGTTTGACCGGTGAAGATGAATAAACCGACACCCATTCCGGCTAACGCGGCATTGAAAGTATAAAGTCCAAGGCGCATGGAAATCCGCGGAACTCCAAGCAGATAGCCCATCAATGTTGCGGTAAACGCGCAGATCAGGCTGCAAATTCCATTTTGTGCGGAACCCACGAAGCATCCGATGATAAAAAGCAGTCCAGAAACCGGATTGTCATTGAAACCGATCTGCCCGTAACCGGACAGGAACGAATCGGCAAAGCCCAAAACGGGATTCTTATCGGCGGCTTCTTTCCACTGGTCAACCATCGGAAATTTACATGTTGCTAGTGCTGTCATATACACAACTCCCTTCATAACTTGGTTGCAAATAATTAAACGCAATCTGTGTGCCAAAATTTCGTTGTTTGGCCGATTTGTCATGCAAATAAAAGAAAACGTTGAAAGATGAACCGTTTTCCCTTTATTACCGCTTTTCTTTTTTAAAAATATTGAAAGATTATTTAGAAAATTCAACCCGATTTTCGTGCAAAATCGCACAGAAAAATGCTCGAAGACTGTATGAGCATTAAAAATCAACGAATTCTGTGAATTTGCAATTTTGCACATCTTGCAGAATTGCACAAAGGGAGAAAAAGAAAGAGCGGCCTGTACGTTCGAATTTATCCGTTTACAGGCCGTGCTTGTGGAGCTTGCGTGAAAGGGTACTTCGGTCTATGCGCAGGCGCCTGGCGGCTTCTTCCGGTTTTTTATATACTTCCATAAAACCCTTCAGTACCTGCTTTTCATAGTCGTCCATCAGTTCTTTCAGCGATTTTGATCCCAGGTCCTCTATTTCTGCAGGCGCGAATCTGCTTCCTGTTACATGTACGCTGCCATAAAGCTCAAATGCGTCATTGATGCTGATCACGTCCGAGCCGCTTTGCAGGACCAGTCGTTCTATGATATTTTTCAGTTCACGGACATTGCCGGGATATTTTCTGGAAGACAGAAAATCCAAAGCATCCTTCGTTATTTTCTTATGGAACCCATACTTTTGGTTGTATTCATAGATAAAATGGGCGATCAGCACCGGAATATCTTCCTTGTGTTCATCAAGAGACGGAATGCGCAGATTGATGACATTGAGCCGGTAATAAAGGTCTTCGCGAAAACGCTTTTCCCGCATCAGAGCCAAAAGCGAGGAGTTAGTAGCCGCGATGATGCGAACGTCTACCTTTACTACCTTATCGCTTCCAACGCGCATGACTTCCTGCTCCTGAAGCACACGAAGAAGCTTTGCCTGAAGCTGCAGGGGCATCTCGCCGATCTCGTCCAGAAAGAGCGAGCCGCCGTTGGCTGCGACAAAGATTCCCCGACTTCCCTCACGTTTACTTCCGGTAAACGCACCCGGTTCGTAGCCGAACAACTCACTTTCCAGCAAATTCTCAGGGATTGCCGCGCAATTGAGCTTGATGAAGGGCTTGCCGTGCCGTGCGCTGTTTTCGTGTATCAGACCTGCCACAAGCTCCTTGCCCGTACCGGACTGCCCGGTAATCAGTACCGTAGCCTCACTTCCCGCTATCTTTTCAGAAAAATCAAGCAGCTCCTCCATTCTTTTACTGCTGTAGACAATTCCGTTCTTTTCCTTCGCCATGGCAAGAAGCCGCGGCATGGGATCCGCGGCACGCTCCTTCTCGGAGTCGATCCGTTTGACGAGACAACAAAATTCTTCCGCCATGTTCGCATCGATCAAGTAACTCACAACATAGTCGATCCTGCCGTCTTCGCCGAAAACCGGCACTCCTTTTACTTCATAGGAGCTTCCGGAAGATGTTGTTTGGTGCAGGTTAACCTCTTTGCCCGTTTCCAGGACTTTTATCGTGCTGGAAACAGAGAATACATGCTCGTCCACCATGCGGCGGAGGTTGCGTCCCAGCATTTTTTCCTGCGGAATACCGGTGATGCGCGTTTGAGCATGATTGACCATGATACATTTCCCGTCCCGATCAGTAACGGTAATCCCTACGAATGGGTTCTGAAAGAAATATCCTTGCAGAATTTCAAGGTAGTCCATGATGATTTTCCTTTGTTTATACGTTTCAGATTGTCCCTAATTGTGATTAGAGTATAACATGATCGGAGCCAAATGGGGTAATGAAAATTACCCCAAATAATGATGGGAACCGGTGAATCTTATAAAACGCTTTTTCCCAATTTTCATGACATCACCACTGATTAGTGCTCTGTCTATGTCTTTTGACTCTAATTTTTCCCCGTTTAATTGAACCCCTCCTTGATTCACGAGCCGCGTGAATTCGCTTTTACTGCTTATAAAATCTTTTTCAATTAGTCTTGTTATAATATCGGCAATCGTCTCTTTGCCGCTTTCAATTACATATTGGGGGATATCATCAGGGATTGCTTTCTTGCTGAATGCCGTATCATAATAGGCAACTGCTTTTTCTGCGTTCTCCGGTGTATGATACAGCGCAACTATGGTTTTAGCCAAACGGTATTTCATATCCCTTGGGTTTGCGCCGCCATCCAACTCCAATCTGATTTTATCAATATCATCGGGATGCTCATCGGTTGCAAGCATAAAGTATTTTATAATGAACTCATCAGGAATCTCCATTACCTTTTTAAACATCACTTCTGCAGGCTCGCTTACACCGATATAGTTCCCAAGGCTTTTACTCATCTTTTCTACACCGTCTAAGCCCTCAAGGATAGGCATAAAGATGGCAATCTGCTGCTCCTGTCCCAGCGTTTTTTGAAGTGTTCTGCCCATTAGGATGTTAAATGTCTGGTCGGTCCCGCCCAGCTCGATATCCGCTTTTAGTGCAACGGAATCATATGCCTGCATTAACGGATAAAATAACTCGTGAATTCCGATCGGGACTTGATTCTGGTATCTGTTTTGGAAATCATCCCGTTCCAGGATTCTGGCAACAGTTGTAACAGAGGCAAGTTTGATGACCTCTTCAAAGGTAAGTTTTGAAAGCCATTCACTATTAAACCTCACTTCGGTCTTTTCTGTGTCGAGTACCTTAAAAATCTGCTCGCAATAGGTTTTTGCATTTTCTTTTACCTGCTCATCCGAAAGCGCTATTCTGCCCTTTGATTTTCCCGTCGGATCGCCGATTTTACCGGTAAAATCACCTATTACAATTACCGCACGGTGTCCTAAATCCTGCATCTGTTTGATTTTACGCAATACTACGGCATGGCCCAGATGGATGTCCGGCGCAGAAGGATCAAGCCCGAGTTTGATAATTAGAGGCTCGTTCAGTTCATATGATTTTTTGAGTTTTGCAAATAATTCTTCCTCATTGACGAGCGAGTGTGCTCCTTTACAGATCATTCGCATCTGTTCCTTTGGTTTTAACATGTTGATCATCTCCTGAGTCATATTTTCAATAGTGCAAGCCAATAAGAAAGTAAAAGTGGAAATAAAAAAATCCCGCCCTTTCATCTAAAGGACGAGATCATACTCGTGTTACCACCTAAAGTTAATAAACAACTCACGTTGCCTACCTTATCAAGTACGTCACCGTAAAGTGAGATACTTTAGCACGATAACGGGTGCAGGTTCCCGTCGCAGCCTACTGGAAAATTCGTTCGGTGCGAAGCTCAAAGATGTATTCACAATCTTTAACCATGCACCTCTCATCACCCGGTAACTTTCTGTTTGGCAGACCGATTGCTACTAATTCTTTTCACAGCTTTTACTTCTCATTCTCCGAAATACGGAATACCGCATTTCGTCGTTATGCAGATATTAAATTATTGACATTGTACAGTATCCCTTTTAATA
>CAMJRV010000272.1 GCA_946408315.1 uncultured Bacillota bacterium
GTAGTTTATCATCGGAGTTTTAAAAAGTATGTTGGCTGGGAAACATTTCTAGAAAAAAGCAAATAAAGCCATATAATAAAGCAAACAAAACAAAATAAAAATGAGTTAAAACAAATAAAATCATGGTAGAATAGAGTCAAAAAGACGAGATGGGAGTTTAAATATCGTGAAATTTATTACGGTAGCGGGCCCGCCTTCCTCGGGGAAAACCGCTGTAATTTTAAGGCTGATTGAAGCGCTGGGAATGGAGCCTCAGGAAATCGGCGTCGTGAAGTTTGACTGTCTGACTTCCTTTGACAGCCTCGCTTATGAAGAAAAAGGAATCCGGGTTGTGACCGGATATTCGGGGAAATTCTGCCCGGATCATTTCTTTGTCAGCAATGTGGAAGCGGCGGTGGACTGGGGGCTGCAAGAGGGCTTTCGGCTGCTGATTACGGAAAGCGCCGGGTTATGCAATCGCTGCTCGCCTTATATCCGCGGCATTCTGGCCATCTGTGTTATCGACAATCTATCGGGAGTCAGTACGCCTCGAAAGATAGGACCGATGATGAAGATGGCGGATGTGGTGGTGGTTACCAAGGGGGACGTCGTCTCTCAGGCGGAGCGGGAAGTTTTCGCATTTCACATCCGGCAGGTCAATCCATCGGCTAAGATCATATTTGTCAACGGCATTACAGGCCAGGGTGCGGCTGTGCTGGCCAGGCAGCTTGGAGACACGGACGAGATCGCCGCGCTGCGGGACAGAAAGCTGCGCTTCACCACCCCTGCCGCCGTATGCTCCTATTGTACCGGCGAGACGCGGATCGGAACCGAGTATCAGCTGGGAGCGATGAAGAAGATGGAGTTTGAGAGATGAAACCACAGGGAAAGCAGGATATGATGAAACTGGTGCTGACAGAACCGTTGTCCGCAGTTTTTGCGCGCTATCCGGTCTCCACGGACTTCTTTCAGAATCTGCGTCTTCCCGAACTGGATCGGAGTAAGCCTTTGATGCAGGCGCTGGAGGGTGCGGATGAGGATATCCTCGCCGAATTCGGCGTAGATGGGGAAAAGATTCTGGCGGAATTGATTGAGTTTCTGGAGGTTTTCGGAGGAAGGCAGGACGGGGAGCTAAAGGTTTCCTCGATCACGGTTGTCGGAGGGCGGGATAAGTCGGGAGCGGACGAGCTTGGAGCGTGGACGGTTTCCGTAGGCGAGACTGTCAGCATCGTCGGTCCCACAGGCTCCGGAAAGAGCAGGCTTCTGGGAGATATCGAGTGCCTGGCCGATCGGGATACCCCCACGGGAAGGCGTGTACTGATCGATGGAATCCAGCCTACGGCGGAGATGCGGTTTGAGCTGGAAGGACGGCTTGTGGCCCAATTATCGCAGAATATGAACTTTGTCATGGACCTGACGGTGCGGGAGTTCCTGGAAATGCATGCCGGAAGCAGGCTCGCGAGAGACGTGGAGGATACGATCCATCGCTGCTTTGAAAGCGCGAACCGGTTGGCGGGAGAGAAGTTTTGCTGGGATACGAAGGTGACACAGCTGAGCGGCGGACAGTCGAGGGCGCTGATGATCGCGGACACGGCGCATATGAGCGCTTCTCCTGTCGTGCTCATCGATGAGATCGAGAATGCGGGAATCGACCGGCGGCAGGCCGTCGATCTTCTCGCCAGAGAAGAAAAAATTGTCCTCATCTCGACTCATGATCCCTTGCTGGCCCTTAGCGCGGACAAGCGTATCATCTTAAGGAACGGAGGGGTCGTGAACATCATCGAAACAGGAGAAGAGGAAAAGCGCTGCCTCCATGAGATCGAACGGCTGGACGCGACGCTGGGCCGGCTGCGGAGCAGTCTGCGGCAGGGAGAAGAGATCAAGCTGGACGATGTGCTTCTTCCGTAAACTGTGCCGCCGGTGAGCCGGAGCAGGAGAGTAAACCGGACGGCATGCTGAGACCGGGCGATAAAATAAAACGAAAGGACGGAATTGGTAATGGTGTGGGAATTATACGATAGGCTGATCGAAGGTATCCCGGAGGACTGGAAGGCGGAGGAAATCGTACGGGGAAGCGCATTCGCCTATGTGAAAAGCGGCGGAGGGATCGGAGTCGCCGGATTGATAAACTATGACTTTGTCTCGCCCATGTTTGCAAAAAATATGGAGGGAGCGCCTCTTAGGGAAGTGGCGGAATGTGTGAAGTCGTGGAATTTTTACGAAGCGTCCATCGGTCTGGCTGCGATCAACGCATATTATAACAACCTCGAGGTTGCAAGGAAGGCGGGAGTCGCCATCGGAGATTCCATGCATGTGGAAGACAGGATTTATGATCCTTTTATCATGTCCCAGAATGAAATCCGCGGCAAGAAGGTCACGGTCCTGGGCCATTTCCCGTTTATCGAGACCTTGTTTGCCCCCGTTTGCGATATGAGGATCATAGCGGGAGAGCTTCCGATGGAAGGGGATTATCCGCCGTCCGCGGCGGAGTATCTGCTGCCGGAAAGCGATTTTGTCTATATCGGAAGCGGCTGCTTTGTGGAGAAGACTTTGCCGAGATATCTGGAGCTGTCGAAAAACGCGCAGAAGATCACGATTGTGGGGCCTTCTACGACGCTGGCTCCGGTTCTGTTTGAATACGGAGCCGACGACCTTTCCGGCTACGTGATCAAAGACAGCGACCGGGCCATGCGGATGATCCGGGGTGCGGAAACTGGAAAGCTCTTTGCCACCGGACAGAAGGTGGCGTTTAAGACCACTTCCGACTTGCCAAGCGTTTAAAGAAAGAAAAACAGAGCATTTTTTCATATGCTCTGTCTTCTTTTGCGAGTTATTCAGGCGGCGTCTTCCGCCGCCTGTCTTTGCCGTAAGCTGTTAAATTCTTTTTTCACCAGCGCCATTGTCCAAAGAACCATGATAGTGTCGATGGCAAGGGAGCCGTAATAGATACCGCCTATGCCAATAAACTTCGGCAGCAGCAGCATTACCGGAACATAGAATACAAACTGCCTTGCCAGGCCGATGATCATGGCAGGCTTACCTTTGTCAACGGCAGGGAATAAGGTCATCGCCATGAAAAGGAACGCCAATGCCGGCAAGATCGCCATATACACTCTAAAATACAGAAAGTGAGTGCCTGTGAACACGGTATCTTTCAGCATCATGCCTAAAATCGAGCCGGGTGCAGCAAGGGAAATAAACCAAAACGGAAGTGTCAGCACCAAGGCGGCGACGGCGAAAACCTTGTACGCGAGGATGACCCTGTCATACTGCTTTGCACCGTAATTAATGCCGATGACCGGCTGGAGGGCTCGAAACAGGCCGAAGATCGGTGTCAGCAGGAATTGGAATATCCGATAAACGACACCGTAAAAGGCGATGTCCGCCGTCGTTCCATATCGTGCCAAAGCGTTGAACACAACTAAACCCTGAATCAGACCCATGAGTGACATGATCAGCGAGGGCATTCCAAGCCGCATTACAGAGGAGGCAATCTTTTTGTCGCCTCTCAGAGAAAGCAGTTTTGACCGGAATGTCGCCTTGCCCCGGCCGAAATAAAGCCAGCTCATCAGGGTATAAGTAAGCATTCCGATGTTTGCGCCCCAAGCAGAACCTTCCACGCCCATCTTAAGAATTCTCAGGAAGATATAATTGAAAACAGCATTGGCAGCAAGGCCGACGCCCATCATCCAAGCCGCTGTTTTCATCTTTCCCTCGGCACGGATGATCATATTTCCCGCGAGCCCATAAATCCAGAAGAATGCGCCAAAGGTGCAAACCCTGAAATAGGAAGTCCCAAGGGCAAGCTCTTCCCCTCTCCCGCCCATCATGGCGATGAGCGGTTCCGCAAAAGTAAGGGCAACGATCATGTAGCAAATTGTGCAGAAAATGGACTGACGGTTCACTACTCCCAGCAGCCGTTCCTGTGTCTTCCTGTCCTTTGCTCCGATAGCGATGCTCAAAACTGAACCGGCACCCACGCCGATCAGCGAGCCGAAGGCGGTGCTGATCTGAGAAAGGGGATAGGCAAGCGATACCCCCGCAAGGGCGGTAGCCCCCAAATATTGCCCCACAAAGATGGCGTCTATCACCATATTTAATCCATACAGCACCATCGCTATCACGGCCGGCCACGAAAGTTGCGCCATGACATTCCACAGTCCTCCGGTCAAAATAAATTTTTCTTCCTTTGCGATCATCGTGTCGCTCATAATGATTCCTCCTCTGCCTCCGATTGTGCCCCCTTATATTTTGTTATTTTGCGAGAAGCGCATCAGAATCGCCGCGATTTCTGCACGAGTTGCCGTACCTGTTGGATCAAGCGTTCCATTGCCCTTGCCGGAAATCAGACCCGCTCCGATCGCCCATCTCATCGCATCCGACGCCCAGGCGGAAACCTGCCCAGCATCACGGAAGCCGGTGAGGTCTCCGGTGGCAGCGGGATTCGCACCGTTTTTCTGCGCATAACTATACAGCATAGAGGCAAGCTGTTCCCGGGTAATCGGACTGCTTGGGTTGGAACCATCTGAAATACCGCTCGCTTTCGACCAGTCCTGAGCCGCGCTGTACCACTTTGCATCAGCGGTATTCTGCGCAGGACTGCCTGCCTGACGATATAAAATCGTCCAAATCATCGCTCTTGTGCCGACTCCGTTC
>CAMJRV010000273.1 GCA_946408315.1 uncultured Bacillota bacterium
TTGACAGTCAGGAAGTTTTCTTATTCACTATTTACACAAAATTTTCCGCGCCCTCTTTCTTTTATCCTGTGATAATCTATTGCGAAGAATATTTATCCGCTTCTATGCCGGTTTTTATCCCACCACCCACAAAACATCTTCTTTTATAAGCAGTTCAATAGATCAACGCTATGCTGATGACGCCCCCCCTCAAATTCAGTATCCAACCACGTATCGACGATGCCAAATGCAATTTCTGATATAAGTACCTTGGCTCCTAATGCAAGCATGTTTGCATCATTGTATTTTCGGGACATTTCAGCCATATATTGATTTGTACATAGTGCACATCGAACCCCTTTTATCTTATTTGCAGCTATGGCTATTCCAATTCCCGTACCGCAAATCACGATACCCCTTTCTGCTTCTCCGTTCATAACTGCCTCACCGCAAGCTTTTCCGAAATCAGGATAATACACAGGCTCCTCCGTATGGCAACCCAAATCCAAAACGTCAATTCCTTTCTTCTGCAAGTAATTCTTCACTTTATCCTTCAGTTCAAAGCCACCATGGTCAGATGCTAAAGCAATTTTCATACGTTTTTACCTCCTAAATTTTATTTATTTCATTAGACTGATACTTCCCTCCCTTTCGCGTACGGGGAGGGAAGTTTTGTATTTGAAATTCATTTTTCATCTCCGGCTCCGTCGTTGGCTTCCAGGAAATGCTTCGCCCGATCAAAGTTAGGCTTGAATTTGAAGTCTTTAAAAATGCAGACACAGTTTTTGAAGCCGAACAAATCGGTCGTATCATGATCTCATAGAATTTGGAAGATATCGTGCAAGTGGAATTCCGAATACCACAGGGTTTACCTGCAATCTTTAGGGGGAGTGAAACATTTCACTCCCCCTAAAAGTAAAAAACTATTTTTTGGCTTAACTATTCGCCCAAATAATCATCAACATTGTCTTTTGTTACGCTCTGAAATGGGATTACATACTCTTTTTCGATTTCCATTCCAAGCACTGCAGCCAGCGCTATATCAAGGGAACCTCTGCCTTGTGATACCGCGTCCTGGAATACAGTACCAGTCATCTTTCCGCTCTTTACAAGCGCAAGAGCTTCATCTATTGCGTCAACACCGACGATCTTAACGCCTTCTACGTTTGCAGCAGAAAGGGCATGTGCTGCAGAAATAGCCATCTCATCGTTACAAGCTATAATGCCGTCAAACTTGTTGCCGCTGGAAATCCAGTCTTCCGTAACAGCCATTGCCTTAGCGCGGTCCCAGTCGGCAGGCTGGGATGCAGCAATTTTTATATCCGGATAATTCTTGAGTACGTTCTGCATACCTGTCCATCTGTTTTCAGACGCCGGATGTCCGAGCAGCCCAAGGATTACATTAACAGTACCCTTGCCGCCCAAAGCGTCTGCCATGATCTGCATTGCTACCTCACCAGCCAGTATGTCATTGACGCCGACATATGCTGTAGCAAGATCGTTGTTTACCGGTACCGTATTGACCGTGATGAGCGGTATTCCCGCATCAACAATACCCTTTACAGCGGGTGCGCATGCATTCTGGTCAATGCAGTTGATAATAACGACATCCATACCTTTGGCTACCATATCTTCCGCCTGTGATACCTGGGTGGCAGCCTGGCTTTGCCCATCAGCTACTTCTAACTTTACCGAAGCACCAAATTTCTCTGCCTCAGCTCTTAGAGCTTGACTCATAAAAACATTGAACTGATCCGTTTCGTTCTGAGCCAAATACCCAACTTTGATCACTTTTCCTTCAGGAATCTTAATCTCGTTTGCTAACGGGATCGTGGCTCCGGATGCTGAGACGATTGGTGTATCGGGGACTCCGGTGTTGTCTGGATCTGTACTGGGTTCATCCGAACTTTTACTCTGTCCGCATGATGCAAGCACCATCATTAGCACTAACAAAATAGCAAGAATCTTAAACTTTTTCATTTTTTCCTCCTCAAAATCTTACAATATTTTACAGCCACCTTCATAATAAAGGCTTAGCTGACGGAAACAACGAGAAATAGGATCCGTTGTATTTATCTTTTCTTTGAATACGTATCAAACAAAACTGCCAGTACGATAATCGAGCCTTTTACGATCAACTGCCAATAGGACGAAACGTTCATCAAAGTCATACCGTTTGTAACAACACCCATGAGCAGCATACCTGCCACCACACCACGTACTGAACCGGTGCCCCCCATAAGACTGGTCCCGCCGATAACGCAGATTGTTATGGCATCCATCTCATAGTTGAGGCCGGCGACCGGCGACCCCGCGTTAACCCTTGCGGCCAGCACGACGCCTGCCAGCGCGGCAAATGTCCCTGCCAATATATAGACCAGCATTTTGTTCAATTTAACATTTACACCTGAAACTCTGGCAGAAGTCTCATTTCCACCGATAGCATAAACATATCTCCCGAACTTTGTATAATTCAACAGAAATGTTCCTAATATAATACACAGCAGCAAGATCCAGACAGGGATCGGAATTCCCAGTAAGAACCCGGCACCAATTTTAATAAACTCGTCACTTAGACCCGTAGTAGGATGCCCTTTCGTATAAACCAGAGCAGCTCCGCTTATAGCCAACTTTGTTCCCAGCGTTACTATGAATGGAGGAAGACCAAGATATGCTACGAAAAACCCGTTTACAGCACCGCAAAATGCCCCTATGCCAAGCCCAACCAGAATCCCCCAAATAGCCCCCTGCCCCGGATGTGCAAAGGCCGCTCCGCTAGCGGCGCATAACCCGACCAAAACGCCAGCGGAGAGATCAATTCCTCCGGTTATGATAACCATCAGCATGCCGATCGCAATATATCCGGTGATTGAAATCTGCCTCAGCACATTCAAAACATTCGTGCTTGAAGTAAATGCCGGTTCTGCGAAAGCCAAAGCAATACAGACAATGATAAAAACTCCGAAAATTGCATATTCTCTCATATTGTTTGTTAAAGAATTGATTATTTTTTTATTATTTAAAGTATTTTCAACATTCATATCACAACATCCTTTTCATACTTCAAGAATTAGATCCGGCTGCATAAGTCATTATTTTTTCCTGATCAAACTCGCCTCTGTTCAATTCGCCGGTAAGTTCGCCCTCATGCAATACGATGACCCGGTCACTCATGCCTATAATTTCAGGCAGCTCCGACGAAATCATGATAATCGTTTTTCCCTGCTGAGCCATGGCGCTTATGAGCCGATAGATCTCCGCTTTTGCTCCAACATCGATTCCCCTTGTAGGCTCATCAAGGATTAGAATATCGGGTTCGCAGAGGAGCCACTTTGCCAGAACTACTTTTTGTTGGTTTCCACCGCTTAAATTGTTGACAATCTGATCCCTGGAAGGAGTTTTTATCCTCAGCGCGGTTATCTGTGCATCCGCTGTATCTCGTATTTTTTTTAAATGCAGAACGTTTCCGCATACGCAGCAGTTTGCCAGGTTCACCAGAGAGATATTATCTTTTACGGAAGCTTTCAGATTCAATCCGAGTAGCTTCCTGTCCTCTGTAATAAAGGCAACTTTGTTTTTAATCGCGTCCTTTGGAGACTTCACGTTTATTTTTTTTCCGTGTATATATATTTCTCCGCTGTCGGCTTTACGGAGGCCGAAGATCGTTTCCATAACTTCCGATCTGCCTGCGCCCATCAGCCCGGCTACACCCAATACCTCTCCTTTTCTGACATTGAATGAGATATTTTCGAATTTGCCTTTTACGGTAAGGTTTTTAACTTCCAGAGCGACTTCCCCGATCTCGGCATCCAACTTTGTGAAAAGATGGTTACTCAATTCCCTTCCGACCATCATCGAAATTATTTTCTGCGTATCCAATTCTGCTACTGGCTTGGATCCAATAAGCTGTCCATCACGAAGCACCGTCGCGTCATCGCATATCTTGAAGATCTCATCCATCTTGTGGGTGATGTAGATTACAGATTTTCCGTCTTTGAGAAGCTTCTCAATAATTCTAAAAAGATTTTCTACTTCCTTTTGCGTTATTGCCGATGTAGGTTCGTCCATAACAACGATCTGGGAATTGTAGAAGATTGCTTTCACGATCTCTACCAGCTGTTTTTCCGCAACGCTCAGCCTATACATCTTTGTGTTTGGATTTAAATAGACGCCGCACTCTTCCAGCATTTTTTTAGATTCCTTCAGCATGCGTCTTTTGTCCAGCACGGGACCGTTGGTATACTCACGCCCCATAAACAGATTCTCTGCAATGGTCATCTCCGGTATTGGGTTTAATTCCTGATAGATCATGGATATCCCATTCTGGATCGATTCTTTTGGGTTTGATATCGTAACATTTTTGCCGTTGATCAGTATTTCGCCCTCATCCGGCGTATACATTCCCGAAAGAATTTTCATTAATGTGGATTTCCCGGCACCGTTTTCTCCAACTATGGTATGCACGGATTGTCTTTTCAAATTAAAACTTACATTGTCCAATGCCTTAACACCAGGAAAGCGCTTCGAAATATTTTTCATTTGCAGAATATATTCTTCACTCATTCAACAACTCATCCTCCTTTTCTGTACCAGTTTTTAATCAATTCATTTGATTGTTTGCCAAAGACACATAAATATTAACTGATATCAATC
>CAMJRV010000274.1 GCA_946408315.1 uncultured Bacillota bacterium
CTCGCCCAGTGCTCCTGTCGGACAGACAGCGACGCACTGACCGCAGGATACGCAGCCGGATTCCACCAGCGGCTTTTCCAAAGTCGGCTTCACGACGGTATCAAATCCTCTGTGCACCAGACCGAGAGCGCCGATCCCCATCACCTCGTCACAGACACGAACACACAGCCCGCAAAGGATGCACTTGTTCGGATCTCTCACGATGAACGGATGGTCGTCTTCAAACTCGATCTTGTTGATGTCGCCTGCAAACCGTTCCGGCTTTACCTTATATTCATTCGCATAGTCGATGAGCTTACATTCAAAATAGTCATGACAGCCGCATTCCAGACAGCGCTTGGCGTCTTCCATCGCCTGTTCCGGATCATAGCCGAATACGACTTCCGTAAAGTTGTCTTTTCTCTCTTCGGCATGCAGGTGATCCATCTTCGGTCTGCATTCACGCTCTCTGTCTTCAAACGTCTTTTCCGTAATGTCATGGCGCTCGACGACGTATGGCTTTTCATACTTGACGTCTTCGCCTTCCAGGTATGCATCGATAATGTTGGAAGCTTTCTTTGCATCTGCAATGGCTTCAATGGCGATGGAAATCTTGTCGTTTCCGCAGTCTCCGCCTGCAAATACGCCTTCCATGCTGGTCATGAACGTCTCAGGATCATAGACGATTGCCTTTTTCTTCGTAAGGTCCAGTCCCTCAAAGCCCACAGGATCTACTGCCTGGCCGATGGCAAGGATCATCGTATCGATGTCCAGCGTTTCCGTCTTACCTTCGATCGGTCTCGGAGCTCTTCTTCCGCTGGCATCCGGTTCTCCAAGCTCCATCACCTGAAGCAGAACCTGCTTGACGTGGCCGTTTTCATCCTTGATCACTTCGATGGGGTTGGTCAGATTCTTGAAGATAACGCCTTCTTCTTCCGCTTCCACGATTTCCACCATGTCCGCCGGCATTTCATCCTTCGTACGTCTGTAAATATTGTAAACCTTTTCCGCGCCAAGTCTTACGGCAGTTCTGCAGGCGTCCATGGCAGTATTGCCTCCGCCTACGATGGCCACATTCTTGCAGAGGCTGATCGGCTCGTTTCTTACGACCTTTCTGAGGAAGTCGATCCCGCCGACGACGCCGTCTGCATCCTCACCCTTGCATCCGACTCCGGTGGAAACCCATGCGCCGATTCCTACGAGAACAGCGTCAAAGTCTTTCCGGATGGATTCAAAGGGAATATCCACTCCTACCTTTGTATTCGTAACCATTTCTACGCCCATCTTTTCGATGAGGAAGATTTCTTCATCCAGCTCTTCCTTCGGAAGTCTGTATTCCGGAATTCCGTATCTCAGCATACCGCCCAGCTTCGGCATCGCCTCGAAGATGGTGATGTCGTGTCCCATCTGTCTGAGGAAATACGCGGCGGAAAGTCCCATCGGTCCTCCGCCGATGATCGCTACGGATTTTCCTGTAGCGGGAGCGATATCCGGCATAAACGGATCGTCGCCGTACAGGTCCATGTCTGATGCGAACCGCTTCAGCCACGCGATGGAGATCGGCTCGTCGATGAGCTTTCTTCTGCAGTTATCTTCACAAGGGTGCGGGCATACTCTGCCGATGGCTCCCGGAAGCGGAATCTTATCTTTAATCAGTTCAAGGGCCTTTCCAAACTCGCCGTTGGCGATCAGTCCCACATAACCCTGGCAGTCCGTCTGTCCGGGACATGCCAGAACGCAAGGAGGTCTGCAGTCGCCCACATGGTTGGACAGCAGCAGCTCCAGGTTTGTCTTTCTGGATTCCTTAACCCTCTCTGTGGATGTTTTGATAATCATGTTCGGAGCGATTTCCGTAGCACAGGCCTTCACCATCTTCGGGTTGCCTTCCACCTCAACTACGCAAATTCCGCAGGAACCGTAGATTTCGGTCCTTTCATCAAAGCAGAGAGTTGGAATATAGATATCGTTCTCTTTGGCAACATCCAGAATCGTCTGTCCCGGAAGCCCGAATACTTCTTTTCCGTCGATATTCAGTCTAAATTTTTTCATTCTTTATTTCACCTCTCTCCTTTAGTCTCTTAAAACCGCGTCGAATCTGCAGACTTCTTCACATTTTCCGCACTTGATGCATGTAGCCTGATCGATTTCGTGCTTCTTCTTCAATTCGCCCGTAATCGCATTGACAGGACATTTTCTGGCGCACAGCGTGCAGCCGGTACATTTGTCGGTAATGGTGAAGGTGAGCAATTCTTTACAGGAATGAGCAGTACACTTCTTCTTATAAATATGATCTTCGTATTCGTTTCTGAAATATTTGATCGTCGTCAGAACCGGATTCGGAGCAGTCTGTCCCAGTCCGCACATAGAACCGTCCTTGATTTTCTGTGCCAGCTCTTCCAGGAGCTCGATGTCTCCGTCCTTTCCTTCGCCGATGGTGATTCTTTCCAGGATCTCAAGCATTCTCTTCGTTCCCACACGGCAGTAGTTGCACTTTCCGCAGGATTCTTTTCTCGTGAAATCGAGGAAATATCTGGCCATATCGACCATACAGGTCGTTTCGTCCATGACGATCATACCGCCGGACCCTACGATCGCGCCGGTTTTATTGATATTTTCATAATCTACCGGAGTGTCGATCAAAGCGGCTGGAATACACCCGCCGGAAGGTCCGCCCATCTGAACGGCTTTGAATCCCTTATCGTTCTTGATTCCATCGCCGATTCCATAGATGACGTCTTTGAGCGGCAAGCCCATGGGAACCTCGACGAGTCCTCCCTTTTTGATCTTTCCTGCCAGGGCGAATACCTTCGTTCCCTTGCTCTGAGGCGTTCCCATAGCGCCGAAAGCGGCTCCGCCGTTTACGATGATCCACGGAACGTTGGCAAAGGTTTCTACGTTATTGATATTGGTCGGTTTCTGCCAGTAACCCTTTTGGGCCGGGAACGGCGGCTTCAGTCTCGGCATTCCCCTTTCCCCTTCCAGGGAAGCAATCAGAGCGGTTTCTTCTCCGCATACAAATGCGCCGGCGCCTGCTTTGATTCTGAGGTCAAAATTGTAATCTGTTCCAAAGAGGTTCTTGCCGAGGAAGCCCCTTTCTCTCGCCTGAGTCATAGCGATCTCAAGCCTGTGAATTGCCAGCGGGTATTCCGCACGGACGTAGATGACGCCTTCCGTAGCGCCCATGGCAAATCCGCCGATGATCATTCCTTCGATGAGGGAATGAGGGTCGCCTTCCAGAACGCTTCTGTCCATGAATGCGCCCGGATCTCCTTCATCGGCATTGCAGACCATGTATTTTTCTTTTCCGGGGGACGATTTCGCAGCATTCCATTTGAACCAAGTCGGGAATCCCGCGCCTCCTCTTCCTCTTAATCCGGATACCTTGATCTCTTCGATTACTTCGTCGGGCGTCATGGAAGTGACTACCTTCTTCGTCGCCTCATATCCGCCGGTTGCAATATATTCATCTATGTTTTCCGGGTTGATGAGCCCGCAGTTTCTAAGTACGATCCTCTTCTGCTTTTCAATAAAGGTCTTATCAATCCCGGAAATTTCCTGGTCTGCTACAACAGCGCCGCCTACCAGATGCTTCTCCACGATCTCGCTCACCTTATCCGGCTGGACCTTGACGTATCTCGTCAGGCCGCCCTCGTCGTCATATACGTCAACGATCGGTTCCAAATAGCAAGTTCCCACACATCCGGTCAAATCTACCGGAATATTGAGGCCCTTATCCTTGATCTGCTTTTCAAATTCCGCAGCGGTTTTTTTTGCGCCGGTAGCTACTCCGCAGCTACCCTGTCCTACAACAACCTTCATACTATTTTTCACCTCCTACGCTTCTTTCTGCCTGATTTCGGCAAGCGCCTTCTTTACGCTGTCCTTCGTCAGGTTACCATATGTCTCTTCGCCTTCGGCACTCTTGACCATCATGACGGGAGCCAGGCTGCAGCAGCCCAGACAGGCGACGTTGTTCAGTGTAAAGAGCCCGTCTTCCGTCGTTTCTCCGTCTTTAATATTTAATTCTTCGCTGATCGCTTCTTCGATCATGTCTGCGCCGTTTACGTGACAAGCCGTTCCCTTACAGAGCATGATAAGATATTTTCCGATTGGTTTCAGTCTGAACTGTGAATAAAATGTAGCAACGCCATAAATCTTTGCAGGCTTGATTCCAGTCTGTTCGGAAATGTAGTTGATTGCATCCATAGAAAGATAGCCGTAAATATCCTGGGCTTTTTGCAAAATGGTAATGAGGCTTCCAGCTGTTTTGGCATATTTTTCCATCACCGGTGCAAGTTCTGTAAAGTCAGGTGCATTGCAATTACATTGGCAATCACTGTTTTTACATGTCATAATTTTTTCCTCCCATAAATCGATTTCAGTTTAATTTCTTTCCTATCTCTAAAATCATACAACATCTCCAATATAACAAATAACCTTTAAGAACACAAGCAGTTTCAAAGGCTAAACGTCGTTTTTTGGCGAGAAAACCGAAGTTATAATATTCTGTCTTTTCTCATTTTTTACGTGCAACTACCGAATTTTTCACAATTGCCGTCAGTTTGCCCAGATCAAGCTCCATAACGAAGAGACCGGATACCAGGAGCACCGCACCCACATAGGCTCGCGGCGAAAGGACTTCTCC
>CAMJRV010000275.1 GCA_946408315.1 uncultured Bacillota bacterium
AAAAAGCTGTCGGGCGGGATGCAGCGCAAGCTGGAAATTATACGAAGCCTGATTCATACTCCGGCTGTTTTATTCCTCGACGAACCCACCCAGGGCCTTGACGCGGTGAGCCGCAGAAGCCTCTGGGAGTATATCAACGAAACCCGCAAGCGGTATGGAACGACGGTATTTCTTACAACCCACTATATCGATGAGGCCGAGCATGTGGATAGGGTCTGCATCGTCAATCACGGACAGATTGCCATGTCCGGTACTCCAGACGAGATGAAGAGCAGCATGCTGAAACAGGAGCTGATCCTGGACGCAGACGATCGGAGCGCGCTCACCCGGGAACTGTCGGATATGGGTCTTTTTCATCGCATCGACGGCCATGTGATCGTTCCGTATCAGGATTTGACGACTCAGGAAGTCATCGCACGTCTCAGAACAAAATTGACCATACTGAAGATCCAGGAACCTACACTTGAGGACGCCTATGTGGAATACCTGCTTAGAACAGGAGGGAAAGCGGCATGAACGAGATTGTAATTTCAAAAAATAAATCAGGACTTTCCCGCGAGTGGAATGCCGTCGTTACTATCTCGGCGCGGGATATCACGCTGGCGATCAAATCCCCCGGTATGCTGATCATGAGTCTTGTCATGCCGATCGTTATGATGGGAATGCTGGGCGGCAGTCTCGCACAGAATATGGCGGGGGGCCTGGCCTTCAACTACGGCCAGTTTATGCTGGTGGGGATGATGGTCAACATGCTGTTCATGACGACGACGACGGGTCTGACATCTCTTGTCGAGGACCATACGACCGATTTTACCCAGGAGATGATGGTCTCCCCGGTTTCCCGCTACGCTATCGTGATCGGTAAGATCTTTGGCTCGTCCTTCGGCGCCATCGTCAGCATGGTGGGCACAATCGTTGTCGGGCTCGTCATGGGCATCACCCTCAGCCCCGGCCAGATGCTTCTGATCCTCGCCCTGTCGCCGCTCATGTGCCTGTCTGCGGGAGCGCTGGGGATGCTCATCATCGGGGTTATCAAGAATAATAAAACCGCGAACCTGGCGCTGATGCTGGTCGTGATGCCGCAGATGTTCTTATCGGGCGCGATCATTCCCATCGGCAGCTCGTCGGGAGCGTTGTTCGTACTCAGCCGACTCATGCCGATGACCTATTGCCTCGATCTTGTGCGCGCCGTCGTCTACGCAGGAACGCCGGACTATGCAAACGTCGTGATGTTTAATCCGGGCGTGAACTTCGCCGCCATCGCGGCCTTGACCGTAGTTTGCCTGGTAATCGGAACCTTCTTCTTTGCACGGTCGGAGAAAAACAGATAGATGGATAACGGCGGTGGGACCGTCAAAGATGCAGAATCCCTGCCTTATGTACGACGAAAACTTTCGTGACACATAAGGCAGGGATTTTCGCAGAGACAAAGCTGTCCCCGGTATAATACTGCTAACTTTGCTGTAATAATCTTACACCTTTTTATTGGGTGATGCCGGACTTTTCAGGCCGGCAGATGTCAAAGCACACGATATTATACCTTTCGAATCATGCTCCTATCATTTATTTTAATGATTTATCCCGGTTTATGGCAAGTGAGAATATAATGAAAACGTGAACCCAGGTTCATGCATTTCCAATGCGGAAAAAATAATGTATAATGAAATTGTCGGTCATTCGGCTGGCATACGTTATTTGTGAGGGGCAGAATTCAAGGGGGATTTGGTATGATGACGACGACGATGATGACTTTGTTTCCTTTATTACTTCTAATTATGATACCTGTACTTTTTGTTGTCGCTGTGGTGAAATCATCCCGCGGCCGCGGCGGCAATTCATATCCGGGGAGCAGGGGATATAAGGTATTGTGCCGAAGTCAAAGCGATCGGGTTTTTGCAGGCGTCTGCGGCGGGATCGCCGAATATTTCGGATGGAGCTCGCTGTTAGTTCGATTGTTTTTTATCTTCACAGGAATCGGTCTGTTGACCTACATTATTTTGGCGATCGCGATACCGGAGGGGCCCAGCCCTTTATTGTGAAAGGAATTTGGGTTTAACGATTAAAAATTTTAGTGGTTGACAATCAAAAATAATGATGATATATTCTTATAAACCGCAGACGAGGGAGTTAAACTGTTAAACGATCGAAAGCGAATCCGGGGTGGTGTGAGCCGGATCGATGCAGTGGCAGCAAGTGGGCCTCAGAGGGCGAAGCGAAAGAGGAATCGAGTAGCGGAGACGCGTAGCCGGCGTTATCGGGCTGAGGGTGTGATGGCACTCTATAGAGCGGGTATGTATGTTTCATACCAAACAAGGTGGTACCGCAGGTTAACACTTGTCCTTGAATTTATATAAGGACGGGTGTTTTTTTATTGCTTACGACGAAGCGCCATAGAGTGACAGAGCTGTAGAGAAAGGTGTGAAAAGGAGGATCATTATGGATGACAAATTTACACTGTATAACTTAAAAGTAGAGGTTGTAGCGTCCGACAGACCGATGGTATGCGGACATAGGGAAGGGGACTATTTTCTGGTGATCGGCGAAGACATTATCTTCCCGGAGAATAATTCCTTTTCCATGTATGCATTGAGCGCTATTTTACCCCTGCTTCCCGCGAAGCAGCGAGAGCTGCATCCCAATGACTGGATGCTGTCCGACAGCGTGATCGCCTGTCCGGACCCGAACTGCGGCGCCAGATTTAAAATAACCCGTATCGGGGCACAGGAATTCAGCCATGCGGATTGCACCGTAGAGGCGATATACGAAGGAGATGAAAAATGATGACAGAACGGTTTGAATTAGCAAAGGATTATACGATCAGCAGGGTAATCAACGGGTGCTGGCAATTATCCGACGACCATAGCTTAAATTCCAGGCTTGACATGGAGGATGTCATGCGGGCTTTCCATATGCTTGTGGAAAAAGGCTTTACGACATTTGACTGCGCGGATATCTACACGGGGGTTGAGGAATTTCTGGGTGAATTCGTAAAGCAGCTAAAAAGCGGCAGCGGCATTTCGCCGGATGACATTCAAATCCACACCAAATATGTACCTGACATCAATCTACTCAGCGAGGTGGATTTTCAATACACGGAAAAGATCGTAGACAGGAGCCTGAAACGGCTGAATCGGGATGTTTTGGACCTGGTCCAGTTTCATTGGTGGGATTACGATGTGCCGGGCTGTCTGGAGGCGGCAGGCCATCTGTATCGGCTAAAAGAGAAAGGAAAAATCCGCAATATCGCTGTTACCAATTTCGATACGAAGCATTTTGCAGAAATCGTCGACGCGGGCATCCCGGTTGTATCTTTTCAGACGCAGTATTCGGTCTTTGACCGGCGGCCGGAAAAAAGCCTGCTGCAATACTGCAAGAGCAAAGGGATTCCTCTGCTGTGTTACGGCACCTTATCCGGCGGGTTTTTGGCGGAAAAGTGGATCGGCCAGACAGCGGTTCAGCCTGAGACGCGCTCACAGGTGAAATATCTTCAGGTGATCGAAGAAACACTGGGCTGGAACGGCTACCAGGAATTGCTGGTATTGCTGGATCAATTCGCGAAAAAGCATTCTGTAAAGATTGCTCACGTAGCCTCAAAATATATATTAAGCCAATCGGGGGTCGGGGCTGCCATCATCGGCGTAAGAAACAGCAGGCATGTCGAATCAAACGCACAGATATTCGATTTTGAACTCGAGACATCTGAGATTGAAGAAATAAAACGATTCCTGGAGGAATATCAAATTCTGGACGGCGAGCCTTTTGAGCTGGAGCGCACAGTCGGTTCAAAGTTCAGAAATATCATGAAGATGAATTTGAATGAGGAATAGAGGATAACGCACAAGTATTTCACTTGATTTCATGTGATTTTACGTATAAAAAGGAGGTCCTGTATGGATGTAACGAAAAGAATTGAGTTTAGAGGAGGCTGGGGCGTCGCGTTCGTTCCCGTTGCCATTTTCCTGTTTTTCTGCATTTTGTATTTTATCGTTTTTAAGGCTTTTGAAATGTATACCCTCGCCATGGGCGCTTTCGTCGCGCTCCTGGTGGGCGCTGTTTTCGTAAAAAAGGGCAGCTATGACCGGTTCTGGGATTTTGTCTATGAAGGCGTGAAAGAGGCTGTGCCGATTGCGGTCCTGCTGTTCGTCATCGGGATATTTTCGGAGCTGATCAAGTTCGCTAATATTTCTGCAGGCTTCGTATGGCTTGCGGACCTGCTGGGAGTGGATGGAGGCTTGTTCACCGCATTTACATTCTTTGCAGTCTGTATTATTTCCACCGCGACCGGATCATCTATCGGAACGATGTTTACCTGCTTCCCCATCTTCTATCCCGCCGGCGTACTGCTTGGAAGCGACCCTGCCGTCCTTGCGGGCGCTCTTGTGAGCGCGGCCATCTTTGGCGATAACCTGGCGCCGATCTCGGATACTACGATCATTTCTGCGGGAACGCAGGAGTATACGAAGAAAGAGGGGTTGGCCGATGTGGGAGGCTGTGTTTCCACCCGGTTGAAATACTCCTTGGTCGCAGGCACCATCTCTTTCTTTCTGTTTTGGATCTTTGGCGGCGGCGGAACGGCAGGCGCGGGAGCCGAAG
>CAMJRV010000276.1 GCA_946408315.1 uncultured Bacillota bacterium
AATTGCCCAGCTTCAGCTGGATTGCAATTTTTCAGTTGAGCACCTAACCACATTTGCGAAGGAAATATTTTTTATTATTGACATATGACCAATATCGGCCGTATAATAAACATAACGGGCATATGCCAAGAACAATGCTAAATGGAGGTATTGAAATGAAAATTGCGTTACCGTCTCGTCAGGGCCTGATTGACGATCATTTCGGGCACTGCGAGTATTTTACCGTATTCACGGTAGATAAGGAAAAGAAGTCGATCCTTTCCCAGGAAACGATCGATTCTCCGGAGGGGTGCGGCTGTAAGTCAAACATCGCCGCTGTCCTTTCGGAAATGGGAGTAACTGTCATGCTGGCAGGCAATATGGGGGATGGCGCCGTGAATGTGCTGAACGGCTGCGGCATTGAAGTAGTCCGAGGCTGTACCGGAAAGACTGATACCGTCCTTCAGGGATGGCTGGACGGCACTCTGGCTGACTCCGGCATTTCCTGCAGTCAGCACGAGCATGATCATGAATGTCATCATTAGAAGAATCTCCATAAACTCACAAAAAGCCGACGGCGCGGAATTAAATTTTCCACGCCGTCGGCTTTTTATTTCATCGGACCTCACCGCTTGCCGAACCTGTAGATCAGGCTGTGCGATCGCCTCCTGCAAAAGGGCCTCGTTTTCGGGGTCTATGTTGGCGGCGGCAAAGCGCTGATAAAGTGTCGTTAAAAAGGTAAACATGCTGGAATACCCTGCTGAAGTTTGAAAGCAGGCTGTCCAGCGTATATTCCCGCACGTCGGCTCCTCCAAGGGTGATTTTGCCGTTTCAATGAGGGTGATGGGCAGGCTCTTTTTCTTTCATGCGAATCAGAATGATAACCGCCAGTATCGCTACTATGAAAGAGGTAACAGGTGTGTTCAGCCACAATCCGTCCAATTGCAGCGGCCACATAACGGCAAGCAGAGTAATCGGGCAAACTAACGCATTGGCGAGGGACAGCACAGCCGCCGGAAACGGTTTACCCAACGCGATCAAAATGCTCTGAATTGCAAATCCAAACCATCGCGTAAGATAGGCCAAGCTGTATAACTGCAGAGCATGAATGGACATGGTGAGCAAGTTTTTTTCATGTTCCTTCAAGAATAACGCAGTAATCGCTTCCGGAAAAAGCAGCATAATCAAGGTTCCACCTATGGATATCACAGCGCTTGCGACAAGACAGCATTTTGCAATATCTTTTACCCGTTTCCTGTTCCCCGCTCCCCAGTTATAGCCGATGGCGGGCTGCAGAGAATCGCATACCCCATACAAAAGCTGCTGAAAAATATCACCTGCATACAGAAGAATGCCGTACACGCTAACAGCGCCGTGCCCGCCGATACGAAGCAGGACAAGATTCATCAGGATAGCGGTCAACCTTGCGGAAACGTCGTTCAAAAAGATCGGGCTGCCGCTGCAAACAATCTGCCGCACCAACCCAAGGCTGAAGTGCGGCTTACAGAAGCGCAGTACAAGCTTCTTTTTCCAGAACGGATACAGCGCAATAGCGCCGCAGACAAACATTCCAAAAGAAACAGCAAAAGCCGAGCCTCCGATTCCCATCTTGAACACAGACAGACAGAGAAATTCCATCAGCAAGATCAGGACGGACATTAAAATATTAAGCGCCATACTGCTTTTGATTTTACCGCAGATACGCAGGAAATTATCCACGGCAAAAACGATGGTCGTGAGAGGCGAATAAATTGCATACACCCGGATATATCTGACAGCCAGCTCGGCCAGCTCGCCTTCAGCCCCCATCAGCCGCATCAGCAGAGGCGCTGCAATATAAAAGAGCATACCCATGCAGACCCCTGTAATCAAGATCAGCAGGCAAGCGCAGGTAAAATAATTGTTTGCTTCTTTTTCCTGCTTTTGGCCGAGATATATGGAAATCGGTACCGCCGATCCCACGCCGATCAAATCGGCTAAAGCAAAATTGATCAGTACAAAGGGAAGTCCCAGGTTGAGAGCGGCAAAGGCCGTTTCGCCCAGAATCCGTCCGACAAAAATACCGTCGAATAGTCCCCATAACGAAGACGCAATCATGCTGATAGCACCCGGAACCGCCACCATAAAGAATAATTTCAGCGGTGACGTTTTGGTGTATAAGTTAAAGCTGTCCAATGTTCGTACGCTCCTCGTCCAGAATGCTAAGGTTATTTTTCAATCGGTCCGTGTACTTGCGAAACAATCCGAGAAACATTTCTTGTTCTTGCGGCGTAAGGCTTTTCATCGTTTCCATTTCAATCGCCAGCACTCTGTCCGCTGTTTGTGCGGCAAGCCGTTTTCCCTTTTCCGTCAAATCGATATGCTTTTTTCTCTTGTCGCTGACACTTCGGAGCTCCACATACCCTTCGGATTCCAGCTTCTTCAGCGCAGAATTGATTGTTTGCGGGGGCAGGTAAATTGCATCGATAATATCCTTTTGAGTGATTCCGCCTTCTGCTTCACGCAGCGTATATAAAATCCACAACGCACTGTCGGAAAGCCCCAAGGCTCTTGCGGCGGTTCGGTATAGTTTATCGTTTTCTTTGATGATTCCGTTATAGTCCAAAAGCAGTTTACTTATCTCATTCATCTGTTATCCTCCAATATCGATTTCAGCGAGATTCTCCGTATAATAAAAATCCGAAATCGGATCAATAAAATTATACTCCGAAATCGGATCATTGTCAACATTATGCAGATCCAGAAATAAGCGATGTACATCGGAGTTTCGCTTGTTTACGTTGTCCGTATCCAGCGATCTGCGAAAATAGTCAATCAATACTGACAATTGTTTGTCAGTATTGACAATCAGAATAGAGCATGTTTTACCATACCCGTTCCTTCTCGTTTCCTTCTTTTGTTGAAATTCCGCCGCATGGTTTTCCCCGTGAAAAGGATTTGACTGAATTGCCCGCATGGCATAACAATTGCTAAATAAAAAAGAATAAGGTTGCTGAATCAGCAATTGATTCTGATAACGAAGGAGGAAGTTTTATGTCAGACAAAAACACCACTACAGCTTTACCTGAAGAAAGGACTCTTCAGCGCGGTATCATGCCGTGGCACGTGTCTCTGATCGCCATTGGCGGAATTATCGGCTCCTGTTATTTCCTCGGTTCCGGTTACACAATCAAAGAAATCGGTCCGGCTATCGTCGTCGCGTACGCAATCGGTGGATTGGTCATCTATGCGGTAATGCAGTGCTTTGGAGAGCTTCTTGTCAACGTTCCGAGGAGAGGTTCTTTCGTATCGTATGCAAAGGAATTTATCGGCGAGAGCTTCGCATGCGGAGCAGGATGGGCCTATTGGATCAACTGGGTCGGCTATGTTCCTGCGGAGGCAGTCGCATGCGGAATCATTATGAACACGTTTGTACCAGGCAGCATTCTTATCTATTCGATTGCAGCTCTCGGACTCATCACTTTAGTCAATCTTTATCACGTTACCTGGTTCGGACATATCGAATCCATTCTTTCTCTCATGAAAATTGCCGCTATCGCCTTATTCTCGGTGTGCGCACTCCTCATCATCTTCGGTGTAATCGGCGGTGAACCGATCGGCCTGTCGATTATCTACAATCCTGAGGTAGGCTGGTATAAGTCCCTCTTCCCCAACGGAAGCTGGATCGTAGTCACTACGATGGTTATGATCCTCGTCAATTTCCAGGGTTCCGAAATCGTCGGGCTCTCTGCGGCGGAAACCCAGAATCCCGAAAAGAATATCCCTCTCGCCTGCAAACGGGTGGCATATCGTATCATCCTCATCTACATCGTGCCCCTCGCCCTGCTTGTCATGATTCTCCCTTATGAGAACGCCAATCTGGAAGATTCCGTCTTCAGCATGGCTCTGGCTGCATACGGTATGAGGTGGGCAGCCGGATTCTTCTCCGTGATCGTTATGGTTGCCGCATTCAGCTGCGCAAACTCCGGCGTTTACGGTACGGTTCGCGCACTGTACGGTCTCGCATCGGAAGGGCTTGCTCCAAAAGCGTTTATGAGGCTCAACCGATATAACGTTCCTCAGATCGCAACGATTTTCACCATCGTTCCCATGTGGCTCTTCATCCCGATGGCATACTATTTCGGTGAGGGCGCATTCTATACGATGATCCTTGGAATGGCCGGCTTTACCGGAACCGTCTGCTGGGGCGGAATCATCGCCGCTCAGATGGTTATGAGAAGAAAGCTCAAGCAGAGAGGCTACGATCCCAATGAGGTCCTGACGGTCAAGACGCAGCTTTACCCGATTCTCCCCGCTCTCGGCCTCTTCGTCATCGTTGCCGGACTGCTGTTCATGGCATTCCAGGCAGACCTGCTCTCCGCATTCATCTTCTCCGTTGCATGGACAGCCGGTCCTATGATAATCTACAAAATAATGAAGACTATGGGCAAAACCAGAGCCGTCAGATCTCTGGGTGCCGATGAAGTCGCCTTTGACGATAAGTTCCCGCAGAAATAAGCTGTGAATCGGAAAAGACCCGTAAAGTAAGCGAAAAGAAAGGATAGAAGAAAATGATCAATAGAGAAAAGCTGAAAGCACAATACCTGAAGGAAGTCGAACTCTTTGAAAA
>CAMJRV010000277.1 GCA_946408315.1 uncultured Bacillota bacterium
GTTAACGATTGCGGTTGCAAATTACGGTAGCAATGAAAAAATCTTTTATCCGCCAGAAAGACTTGATACAACCAATACACCTTTAGCAAATGCAAGGCTTGGAACACTTGCGTACTATGCGCCATGGGGTGATGTGGTGATGTTTTACGGCAGCTTCGGTTCCGCAAGCGGCCTGTATGAACTGGGACATGCCCTATCAGGCAGTGAGCATATCAGAAACATGTCAGGCACGATACAGATCAAGAAAATGGAAACGGAGTGATTCTGACAGGCAAAGGAGGCGATTTCTATGAAACGAAAACAAACGGCCCGTTTATTCAGTCTGCTGCTGGCATTTGTTATGCTGTTTGGAATAGCTCCCACAGCGTTCGCGGCAGCGTACAGTGATGTAGCAGATAACGCATGGTATCGTACTGCTGTGGATTATGTAAGCGAGCATAACCTGATGGCAGGTACAGGCGGAGGCAATTTTGAGCCGGAAACTCCCATGAGCCGCGTGATGCTGGTAACGGTGCTGCATCGTATTGAAGGTACTCCGTCGGTATCCGGCAACGGCGGCTTTTCTGATGTTCCTGAAAACAGCTACTACACTACTGCCGTGGCATGGGCGGCAGAGAACAACATAGTTGCCGGTGTGGGCAGCAGCAGATTTGCGCCGCACAACCTCATTACCCGAGAGCAGTTCGCCACCATCCTGTACCGTTATGCTGATGTAAAGGGCTATGACATCTCTGCATTTGCCGCATTTGACGGCTATACCGATGCATCACAAATCAGCTCCTTTGCGGAAAATGCCATGCGCTGGGCGGTGGGCAGCCAGATCATGCAGGGCAGCGGCGGCAGATTGACACCTTCCGGTTCCGCTACCCGTGCCCAGGCTGCGGCTATGCTCATGCGCTTTATGGAAAACATCGCGGAAGAAGAAGCTGTCGAACCGCCTGTTCCTGAGCAGCCCACAGAACCCGAACAACCTGTTCCCGGTAAAGTCAATCCATCAGAAATAAAGTTGAAAATTACGGTGGGCGAGCAGGTGATGACCGCCACATTGATCGACAATGCCACGACGCAGGCCCTGATTGAAAGGCTGCCTTTGACGCTCCCCATGATGGACCTGTATTCCCGCGAAGTCGTTTACCGCTTTGCCGATCCGCTTCCCGCCAACGAGGCACAGATCACCGGCTATGAGGTGGGCGAAATTATCTACTGGCCGCCGGCTACAGCTTTGTCATCATATATGCTCAGAATGGGGAGCGTTTCAATATGCAGAAGATGGGACGCCTTGATTCCGGCGTTGAGATTTTTGAGCGCACCGGGGATGTGACTGTCACCTTTGAGCTGTCAGATGAGTAATCCGTGCCGATTGGAAACCAGCACCGTTATTTCAGGATGGCGAAAAGGAGGAACACCATGAAAAAATTTAACTTACTGGTTCTGGCAACTATGATGCTGTTTGCACTGAGCGCCTGCAGCAGGGATACACCGGCACCTGAATCAACTTCCAACACGGAAGTTTCCGAGCAGACCAATCCCGGCACGCCTGAACCCGATATACCGTCGGATTTTGTCCTTATAAAAGGCGGCAGCTTCAGCATGGGAAGCCCGGACTCGGAAGCATGGCGCGGAAATGACGAAACAGCGCATTCGGCTACCGTAAGTGATTTTTATATGAGCAAATATGAAGTAACGCAAGCGGAATATCAGGAGTTGATGGGTAACAACCCCAGCACATTCTCGGGCGACAATCTTCCCGTAGAGAATGTTTCCTGGTTTGACGCGATTGCCTACTGCAACGCCCTCAGTCAAAGCGAAGGACTTACCCCGGCTTATACCGTCGATGGACAAAACGCAAGTTGGGATCGCAGTGCGAACGGTTACCGCCTTCCTACCGAAGCTGAATGGGAATATGCAAGCCGGGCAGGGACAACCACACCGTTCAATACGGAAACATCCATCAGCGCCGAGGAAGCAAACTATTATGGACACTATCCTTACTTAATTGAGGATAACTATTTCTCCCAAAGCAATCTGGATACCAGACCTGGAGAATACCGGCAGACGACGACTCCGATAGGAAACTTTTCTCCCAACAGATGGGGGTTGTTCGACATGCATGGCAATGTAGGAGAATGGTGCTGGGACTATTATGGCGAATATGCTGCGGAGGCGCAAAACGATCCGACCGGACCGGTTTCCGGCGGCCTTCGCGTAAATCGCGGCGGCGGCTGGAATGACTTTGCAAAGCATTTGCGTTCTGCTTACCGTTCTTCTACGCCGCCAGGAAACAGCAGTTACAATCTTGGCTTCCGTCTTGTGCGTAACGCTGCCGCGGCATCCGAAAATGTGGCAGATCCATCTGCGCTCAACACGCCAGCGCAAACTCCATCAGGCGAAGGAAAAATTCTGATTGCGTATTTTTCATGGGGTGGTAACACCCGAGGCATAGCACAGCAAATCCAACAAAAAACCGGAGAAGACCTCTTTGAAATCGAATTAGTCACGCCCTATTCATCCGATTACGACACCGTCCTTGACGAGGCGCAACGGGATCAGTCCAATCAGGCTCGGCCTGAACTCCGCACACATGTCGAGGACATGTCCCAATATGATACCGTCCTCCTTGGATATCCCAACTGGTGGGCTTCCATCCCGATGCCCATTGCTTCTTTCTTGGAGGAATATGATTTCTCGGGAAAGACGATTATTCCGTTTTGCAGCCATGGCGGCGGACGTTTCGGACAAAGCATCACTGCCATTGCAAAGCTTGCTCCCCAGGCTGAAATTGCGCAAGGTCTATCCGTGTCATATTCCGGCGGATCGGGTTTATCGGATAACATATCGGCTTGGCTCAGTGAAAACGGAATAAAAGAACAATAAAGTACCCTGAAACACTGGGGGATGAACAGAAAGGAGGCTTATCAGGTATGAAAACAGGCAGTTTCATTATACTCGCCGTTATTCTGTCCCTATTTCTTATGACAGGTTGTGGAACAAACCCGATTGACCATTCTGGTGAAAGTGCTTCGGAAAATGAATCGACACCAACGGAAAGCAGCAGCTCGGTTAATGAAGCGCAAACGGAACCAGAGAAAGTTGGAGTAATGGGTGAATCACCCAAGGTCTATATGACCACCGATATCAGTCCGGAGGGCCTGATGGCTATTTACGAAGCACTGGGCCGCGAGGCGACTGGCAATGTGGCGGTAAAAATCAGCACGGGCGAACCCGGCGGCACAAACTTCCTTTCTCCTGATCTTATCAAGGACTTTGTCCAGTCTGTGGACGGCACCATCGTGGAATGCAACACGGCTTACGGCGGCTCCCGCGCCAGCACGGCCATGCATCGGCAGGTTGCCGAAGATCATGGCTTCACCGCCATTGCCGAAGTAGATATCATGGATGCGGATGGCAGTATCAGCCTGCCAGTAGCAAATGGAAAGCATCTAAAAGAAGATCTGGTGGGTGCCAATTACGAGAATTATGACTTCTTTGTTATCCTTTCTCACTTTAAAGGCCATACCATGGGCGGTTTCGGCGGGGCAATCAAGAATATGTCTATTGGCATCGCATCTTCCAGCGGAAAAAATCTGATCCACAGTGCGGGCGCCAGCTCCAGCAGTTGGGGGGCTGACCAGAACGACTTTCTGGAGTCCATGGCGGAGGCTGCAAAAGCAGTTGCAGATGATAGAGGTGACCATATTTTATATATCAATGTGATGAACAAGATGTCCGTTGACTGCGACTGTGATTCAAACCCTGCGGAACCGGATATGCATGATATCGGCATTCTTGCCTCTCTGGACCCGGTAGCGCTGGACCAAGCCTGCGTAGATCTTGTTTACGCAGCTCCCGATGGGCAGTCGCTAATCGAGCGCATGGAATCCAGAAACGGCATCCATACGTTGGACTACGCGGAGGAAATTGGCGTTGGCAGTAAGACCTGTCAACTGGTAAGTATTGATGATTGATGTACTCAGGTGGGAATTTATCTATATTTGGTATTACCTTACCGTACAACTGGAGCAAATTGCTTCTTATTGGGTGATCGGTATTATGATCGGTTCCGTGATCTCTGTATTCGGTAAGGAAAGGATTCATAGGCTGTTTTCCTTCCTGCAAAACAAAAAACTTGGAGTATTTGGAGTGATCCCGGCGAGCCTGCTCGGGATCGCCTCCCCTCTGTGCATGTACGGGACTATTCCCATCGCCGCTTCGTTCTCTCAAAAGGGCATGCGGGATGACTGGCTCGCCGCGTTTATGATGAGCTCGATTCTGCTCAATCCGCAGCTATTGATTTACAGCGCCGCGCTTGGCAGAACCGCGCTGATCATACGCTTTGTATCCTGCTTGATTTGCGGGATTGCGGCGGGGCTTTGTGTACGCTATTTTTACCGGAATAAAAGCTTTTTCAACTTTTCAGGATTTGCCGGACCGACAAACCGGGATACCGACCCCAACCTGCTGCTGCGACTGATGAAGAACATCTGGCGCAACGTCAAGGCGACCGGCATTTATTTCCTAATCGGCATCCTGCTCTCCGCCTTGTTTCAACGCTATGTACCTGCCGATGGGTTCGCACGCCTGTTC
>CAMJRV010000278.1 GCA_946408315.1 uncultured Bacillota bacterium
ATGCTGATCAGCACATACAGCGGATTTTCCAGCGCCGCCGGAAGCCTTTCATCGATCAGAATATCCCGGATAATTCCTCCCCCGACTGCCGTTATGATTGCAAAAAAAGTAATGCCGTAATAGTCCAGCTCCTTATCGATCGCCACAAGGGCGCCCGAAACCGCAAAGGCCACCGTCCCTACAAGTTCAACGACTGAAATGAACTCCATATGATTCTCCCATATTGTGGAAAAGCCACAGGCGGGGCTTTTGTTTTGCAGCGGTGCAAAACGGTCCTCCCTGCCTATGACTTCAAAATGACTTCTAATTTACCGATTCAGTTCGGAAGCGATATAGGCAATAGCCTGTGCCGCCGCGTCCTGTGCGCTGAGTTCCGAGTGGGTCGGGTCCTTTCTCAGCTTATATTCGACGACGCCCTCCGCCGCTTTCTTTCCGACTGTGATCCTCACAGGAATTCCCAGGACGTCCGCATCCTTGAACTTTACGCCTGCCCGTTCCTTCCTGTCGTCGAGGAGAGCTTCTACGCCGGCTTTGAGCAGTTCCTGATAGATGGCTTCCGCCAGGGCCTCCTGGGTCTCATCGCCGCTCGTTACGATGGTCACAATAGCGTGATACGGGGCGACTGATACAGGCCAGATGATTCCGTTTTCATCGTGATGCTGTTCGACGACGGCGGCAAGGGTCCTCGTTACGCCGATTCCGTAGCAGCCCATGACGATGAGCTGGTCTTCCATGTTCTCATCCTTATAGTATGCTCCCATGGATTTGCTGTATTTCGTTCCGAGCTTGAAGACCTGCCCGACCTCAATACCTCTTGCCAGCTTGACCGGAGCTCCGCAGACCGGACACCGGTCTCCCGCTTTGATGAGCTTCAGGTCGGTTACGATGTCTCCTTTATAGTCTCTGTCATAGTTGACGTTTATGATGTGGTGGTCCTTCTCACAAGCCCCTGCTACCAGGTTTTTCTGACCGACCAGCTCACTGTCAACGACGATTTTGCAGTCATGAAGCCCGACCGGTCCCGTAAAGCCCCCCACGGCTCCGGTAACCTCGGCCATGGCGTTTTCATCGGCAAACTCGATGGCATGCTCCGGAATTCCCAGGGCATTGATCAGCTTTGTCATATTCAGCTCTCTGTCGCCCCTGATAAAGGCGGCGACATATTCAAACACGTCTTCCGTCTCGCCGTAGACCTTGAACAGCAGCGCTTTGATCGTCTTTGTGGCGTCTACGTTCAGGAACCCGGCGACTTCTTCAATCGTCTTTGTTCCCGGCGTCACCACCTTCTCCATGGGAAGCTCTGCCTCCGTGGACGGATCATCGTCGATACAGACGGCTCTCTCCGTGGTAGCCGCCATATCGCAGCTATCGCAGTAAGCGATTTCGCTCTCTCCCACCTCGGAGAGGGCGGTGAATTCATGGGAAGCGCTTCCGCCGATGGCGCCGGTATCCGCTTCTACCGCGCGGAATACGAGACCGCATCTTTTAAATATTCTTTCATAGGCGTCGTACATATCATGATAGCTCGCGTCCAGACCTTCCCGATCCCGGTCGAAAGAATAGGCGTCCTTCATTACGAATTCACGGCTTCTCATCAGTCCGAATCTCGGCCGTTTCTCATCTCTGTACTTCGTCTGGATCTGATAAAGGTTGAGAGGGAGCTGACGGTAGGAGCTGACCTCGTTTCTCACGATATCGGTAAAGATCTCTTCATGGGTGGGTCCCAGGCAAAACTCTCTCTCGTTCCTGTCCTTGAGCCTCCACAGCTCCGGTCCGTAGGCGTACCACCTGCCGGATTCCTGCCAGAGCTCCGCCGGCTGAAGGGCCGACATGTGGATCTCCTGCCCTCCCTTTGCATCCATTTCCTCGCGGATAATCTCTTCGATCTTGCGGACCGAGCGGAATCCCAGCGGCATAAAGCCGTAAACTCCGGATACCAGCCTGCGGATCATTCCGGCTCTCAAAAGCCATATATGGCTTGGTATTTCCGCCTCGCTGGGAACCTCACGTAACGTTCTGATATACATTTTTGAAAGTCTCATAGATTATTTCTCCTTCTGATCAAAACCGAAGCCTGTGCTGCAATGCCTTCCTCTCTGCCGCAGAAGCCAAGCCTTTCGGTCGTCGTTCCTTTTATATTGATCCGGTGCTCTTCGATCTCCAGCGTTTTGGCAACCTGCGAGATCATCTGCCCGATATAGGGTGCGATTTTCGGTCTTTGCGCGATGACGACAGCGTCGATATTTCCGATGCTGCAGCCCCTTTCCGCAAGCAGCTCTTTCACTCTTTTTAAAAGCAGGAGGCTCGATATGTCCCGATAGCTCTCGTCGTTGTCGGGAAAATGCCGTCCGATATCCCCCAGAGCCGCCGCTCCCAGCAGCGCGTCCATGATGGCGTGAGTCAGTACGTCGGCGTCGGAATGGCCGAGAAGACCTTTCTCAAATGGGATTTCCACGCCTCCCAGGATCAGCTTTCTGTCCTGCACCAGCCTGTGAACGTCATAGCCTGTGCCGACGCGGATTTCCTCTCCGCCGCTTCCGGAAGTAACAGCCTTGTCAAAACTTATATTCATGCCCTTATCCATATCCGTGTCCGTACCGGCCGGCGGGCCGGCGGCAACACCGATCCCCTCCTCTACCTGCCCGGAAAGGATCGCCTCTCCAAACAGAATATCCTCAATGGTGGTAATTTTAATATTATTATAGTCCCCTTTTACAAGATAGACTTTTTCACCCGTTTTTTCCACGAGAAAAGCGTCGTCCGTACCGTAATAATTCCCGCGGTACGCCTCATGATAGGCGGAAACAAGCAGCTCCCTGCGGAAACCCTGGGGGGTCTGAACGGCATACAGCCTTTTTCGATCCAGAGTTTTCGTCAGCACGTTCTCTTCGGCCATCTTGACCGTGTCCTTGACCGGAACGGCCGCTACCGCAGCGCCGCAGCTTTCCGCCGCCTTGATCGTGCGCCGGATCAGCTCTCCTGAAACAAAAGGACGAACTCCGTCATGCACCAGGACCAGATCCACATCCTCCGGAATACGCCGTACCGCCTGATAGATGGAGTCCTGCCGTTCCTGCCCGCCGGGCAGTATCTCCTTGACCTTTCGCATCAGCCCAAGCCGCTTCAGCTCCTTGCGGCAGCGGTCCATATAGTCTTCATTCGTAACGATCGTGATCCAGTCGACCTCTTCCCGATCGGCAAAGGCCTTGACGGTCCTTCCGAGAATCGACATTCCTCCGAGCATTCCGTATTGTTTCGGAATACCGCCGCCCATTCTCTTACCAGAGCCGGCGGCGGCAATAATCACAGCTATTTTTTTATCGTTATACATCTTATTCTTTCCTAGTGCATGGATTGGAATTTTTCAGCTTTGTCTCAGTTCCTTTTCGGTTTTGCGAAGATCATTCTCCCTGCGGCCGTCTGCAGCACGCTCGTCACCGTCACATTGATCGTCTGACCGATATATCTCCTGCCCTCTTCGACGACGATCATAGTCCCGTCATCCAGATAGGCGACTGCCTGATTGGACTCTTTACCTTCCTTGACCAGAAAGAGGGTCATATCCTCTCCCGGGAGAACGACAGGCTTCAGCGTGTTGGCAAGCTCATTGATGTTCAGAACCTCCACGCCCTTTATCGTAGCCACCTTGTTCAGGTTGAAATCGTTCGTCACAACCTTCCCGTTCATGATCTGGGCAAGCTTCAGCAGCTTGACGTCCACTTCGGGGATCTCGTCCAAGGATTTCTCGGCAACGGTATTATAAATTTCTATTCCATATTCGCTCTGAATACGGTTCAGGATATCCAGACCCCGGCGTCCCCGATTTCGCTTCAGCCCGTCGGAGGAGTCCGCGATATGCCGAAGCTCTACCAACACAAATTCGGGGATCACGATATTTCCCTCAATAAATCCCGTCTTCATGATGTCGGCGATCCGGCCGTCGATGATGACGCTGGTGTCAAGGATCTTCGGAGTCGCGTCATGGGCTTTCCCCTTCGCTTTCGGGTTTGAGCTCTTCCTTGCGGAAAAGATCGAAAGGATGTCCTTTCCCTTTCTCGTGGCAACTAAAATTCCCAGATATCCCAGGAAAAGATAGGTCAGAACGGAAAGCACCGTCCCGATATAAAAGATATCAATTCCACTGTAAATCTGGCTGATTAAAAACGCAATAACGAGCCCGATGAGCAATCCGAAGGTTCCCGTAACAATTTCGTTGGTCGGAACCTTTTGTAAGTCTGTTTCAATATTCTTTGCGAGATTTTGTCCGTGCCGTCCCAATAACGGGGTAATTAAATAAAAAATAAGTCCGAAAACAAGTGCGCAGCCGACGGCTGCAATAAATTCATGGGTTTCTGTGGCAAGAAGCTTGCTCGACAGCTCCGTACCTCTGATCACAAGCCGCAGCAATAAGAAAACCCCGTATCCAAACAGTACGCCAACAAGGCTCAAAATAACCCTCAATAGTTTTTTTATCATTAATCCTTCCGCTTCCCCCTTCTTAAAACATTCCGCCCGGCCTGGAAAAACCGTTCGGCGGCTTACCAAACAACCGAATCGATAATTCTTTCGGCAGCCTCATGA
>CAMJRV010000279.1 GCA_946408315.1 uncultured Bacillota bacterium
GTATTTTAAGATGAACATGCCGCTGTACCTGATGGCGCTGTACGGGAGCGTTATGATCCTTTCGGTTCTCGTACTGCGGAACGCGTTCAAAAACAGGCTGCCGAAATTTGTGTTTCCCGTGCTGTGGGGCCTGGTTCTGATTCGGTTGCTGGTGCCTTTCTCCTTGTCCAGTCCAATCAGCGCGCCGGTGCCGGAATGGACCTTGCCGTCCATGCAGGCGACGGAGGCCGTAATCGTGGAGGACAGCGGGAGCCCTGACGTATCTCAAAATTTGACCGGCATGGAACAGGCGGCTGCCGGTACAGCGGAGGGCAAAGCCTTTGTCACCGTTATCCAATCGGGAGAGACCGGAGCCTTTGGCGGTGTTGCCGGGCTTGACCGGAGAGTCGTCTTGCCTGTCCTGTTCTTTCTCGGTGCAGCGATCACAGCAGCCATCCTGTATCGTCAGAAAAAGAGGTATGCAGGGCTGATGAAAAACAGTCTGCTGGTGGAGCACAATGAAACGATCAACGAAATCCTGCGCAGCGCAGGCTGCGGCCATGTGCTCGTATTTACCAACGACCATATCGCTTCTCCGCTGGTATCGGGAATTTTCAATCCTCGCATCTATCTGCCTGCGGGAATGAGCTTTGAAAATCTGCCGCTGCTGCGTCATATCCTGCTTCACGAGGTCATGCACATCAAGCGTAAGGACAACTGGATGAAAGCTCTGATGCTGGCGGCGATCTGTCTGCACTGGTACAACCCGCTGGTATGGATCATGTCCAAAAAGCTTTCCGCCGATATGGAAGCTGCCTGCGACGCGGCGCTGCTTGACCATATCGGTATGGATGAGCGTCAGGGCTATGCCGGAAGCCTTCTTGCGATGGCGGTCACAGCCAGCCGTCAGACCCTGCTGTACAGCGCTTTTTCCAGAACAGAGGTGGAGCGGCGGATCCGGAACGTTTTGGACTACAAAAAGGCTTCCGCTTTTTTGACGATCCTTTCGGTGACGCTGATCTTGACCTGTACGGCCGTCTTCGCTTCCGGGGGACAGGCTCCCTTTTCCAGAGAGCTCAGCGGCTATTGCGGCAGCGATAGTTCCAGATGGAGCGTGAAAGCCGAACTCACCCGGGACATCGCGCTGGGGGATCAGGCCCAGCGGCGCGCCGCCTATGCCATTTTCGACGCGATGAAGGAGGATAAAACCGACGATCCGGGAATCCTCGAAAAGACGATACTCTCCGCCCTGTCGCGGGAATTCGGTGTGGAAAAGGGCGCATTCCGGCTTGTCGTCGAGCTCAACCCCGACGCGGAGACGCTTGCGGCGGAATATGCGGCCCAGGGCATTACGAAAGACCCGGACGGCTGGTATCTGTATCAGGGACTTCCTGTCCGCACCTATACCGATGAAATGCTGAGGACGGTTCAGACGAGAGAGGATGGAACTGTGGATATCCGGATCATCCGCGACCGGATGGGAGAGATTGCTTCGGTGGCGGTGTGGCGCAGGGGCGACAGTGCTTTTGATAAGAGAACGAAGGAAATCGAACGGGAAAAATACAGCCGGACGGCTGAAGGAAGGGCTTCCGCAACGGCCTCGGAAGCGACGATCGTAGTGAACGAATAAAAGCGTAAAAGCGAGCAAAAAAAGAAGTTCAGTATTGAAAAATTTGCATTCTATCATTTTTTTTGATAGTATAAAATGATACTATACTGAATGGAGGCTTAACATGTTTCAAATTCCAAAATATACAGCACCGGATTTCAGCCAGGAGAAATTTGCTTCCGCTCCCGATGCAGCAACGAGCCAGGTTACGATGAAAGGGGTCGCGCCGGACAATTATCACGCGACGTCAATGTATCCTGAGTATTATAAAATAAAGGGCCAGTGGGTCCTGATGCCCCAGACGAGGATGGACTGCGTCCCGGTGATCCATCCGGACGGCAGTCTGGAAGCCAAGGAGTTCCGAAGACTCGAAGAGGGGGAAACCGTCATCACCGGAAGGACCGACGACGGTTCGGAAGGGATCTATCTTTACAGCGGCGGCTTCAAAACCGGCGAAAATCACATCGATACCTTTGCTTTCCGCAGCGGAAGATCCCGTGAAACCTCCTTCGACGTGGACTATGACAATCTGGTGGAGCTGCTGAAGCACGACAGAGACAACGGGCATATCGTATGGGTGCTCGGCCCGGCGGCGATCTTTAACATCGGCGCGAGGAAAGCGATGGAATTCATCATCGAGGAGGGGTATGCCCATGCGGTTTTCGGAGGAAACGCCGTGGCGACCCACGATCTGGAAGGGGCCTTGTTCGGGACCGCCCTCGGTCAGGATATCAGAACGAGGGAGAACAAGCACAACGGACACTACCACCATCTGGACGCCATCAACATGATAAACAGGGCAGGCTCCATCCCAAAGGGGATCGAGGAGCTGGGGATCGACAACGGTCTGATCTATTCCTGTGTAAAAAATAACGTGCCATTCGTTCTGGCAGGCTCTATCCGAGACGACGGCCCGCTTCACGGCGTAATCGACGACATGTCTACGGTACAGGACGCCATGCGGGAGCATACTAAAAAAGCTACGACCATCGTGTGCCTGGCGACGCAGCTTCACACCATAGCCACGGGAAACCTGACACCGTCCTATATGGTGATGAACGATGAGGTAAGGCCGGTCTATATCTATGCTGTGGACGTCTCCGAGTTCGTCCTGAATAAGCTGAGAGACAGGGGAACCCTTGAGGTGACTACGATCGTTTCCAATATCCAGGATTTTCTCTACAAGCTGACCGACAAGCTGCAGTGAGATTGCTGACCGATAAGCTGCAGCAGGATCGCTGACAGATAAGTTCCGGCAGGATTGCCGACCGGCGGAACGCTGCGTGAATTGACCGACAGGCGACAGCGAGATTGCGCTATTGACAGAACAGGCTTTTTTTAGTAATCTATAGTGGAGATTCCGCAGGTTATGAAAGGAATTTATGCTGGAAACGGCGTGAAATAAGGAGGATTATCAGACATGAAAAACATCAGAACAATCGCAAAACCGACCTTAAAAACTACGGAGAGCAAAGGCTGCGGCGAATGCCAGACCTCATGCCAGTCAGCTTGCAAGACTTCCTGCACCGTGGCAAATCAGGAATGTGAAAATACGAAGCGCAGATAGGTGCACAATTGAAAAATCAAAAGAGAGTGGCTGAAGCCACTTTTTTTGTGAAGTGGAAGTGGCGAAGCCATTTTTTGTGAAAAGAGGAAAGAAAGAATGATCCATAAGTACCAGTACAAAGATCAGTATATTGTCCTCGATGTCAACAGCGGCGCGGTTCATGTGGTGAATGACATCGTTTACGATATATTGGATTATTATGAAGAAAAATCCCTGGAGGAGATTCCGAAGCTGCTTGCAGGGAAATATAAAGAGGAAGATATTCTCGACGCCCTTGAGGATATCCGGTATCTCGTCGATCATGAGATGCTCTTTGCCGACGATTCTCAGGTCACCCTGGATATGCTGGAAGGGCGGGGGGCGGTCATCAAAGCGATGTGTCTCCACGCCGCCCATGACTGCAATATGACCTGCAAGTATTGCTTCGGAGACAAGGGCGCCTTTGAAGGGGAGCGTTCCCTGCTCTCTTTGGAAACAGGAAAAAAGGCCATCGACTTTCTGCTTGCCCACTCGGGGTCGAGAAGAAACCTTGAAATCGACTTCTTCGGAGGAGAACCGCTCATGAACTTCGACGTGGTGAAAGCGCTGGTCGCCTACGGGAGAGAAGCGGAGAAGCCCTACGGAAAAAATATCAGGTTTACGATAACCACCAACGGCTTGCTGCTGGACGATGCGAAATCCGACTACATCAACGAGAATATGGATAATGTGATCCTCAGCATCGACGGCCGGCCGGAAGTCAACGACAACATGAGAAGAACGGTGAACGATAAGGGAACCTACGATATCATAACGAAGAACTACCTGCGCTTCGTCGAAAAGCGGAAGGGGACCTACTATGTCAGGGGAACCTTTACCAGGGAAAATCTCGATTTTTCAGAGGACGTAAAGCATCTCGCAGACCGGGGCTTTAAAAACGTTTCCGTTGAGCCGGTCGTAACGGACCTTTCTTTGGATTACGCGCTGCAGGATGAAGACCGGGAAGCCATTTTCAAAGAATATGACAAGCTCACCGATCTGTATCTCGACTATGCCCGGGAAGGAAAGAAATTTGAGTTCTTCCATTTCAACGTCGATCTGAATCAGGGTCCGTGCGTCGTCAAGCGCGTGTCGGGCTGCGGCGCCGGTACGGAATATGTGGCCGTGTCGCCGGAAGGGGACATCTATCCATGTCACCAGTTTGTCGGAAATCCCGATTTCCGGCTGGGAAATCTCAATGACACGGAGTTTGTCAACGGGAGATATGAAGAATTCAATAAAGCCCATATCTATAACAAGGAAAAATGCAGAAGCTGCTGGGCGAAATTTTACTGCAGCGGAGGCTGTCATGCCAACGCATACCATGTCAATCATGATATTTTAGAGCCTTATGAGCTCGGCTGCGAGCTGGAGAAGAAGCGGATCGAATGCGCTATCGC
>CAMJRV010000280.1 GCA_946408315.1 uncultured Bacillota bacterium
CTCTGCTGGAATTAAAGCCCACTGCAATTAATCCGCCAATCAGTTCGCAGATACCGAGTGTCATTACGCTCAATACATACGCGGCGAGTAGGGTGCTAACAAAACCTTCTGATATAATTCCTGTAGCTGCTACATTAAAATTTTGAAAAATAGTATTTGACATTGCGGCAACAAATGCAATCGTCAAACCGAATTTTATCAAATTCATTTTTTGTTTACTATGTAGTTCGATGGCTTTCTGGTTCATAGGCATAATGTATTCTCCCTTCATTTTACGTTTTCTTTCTGTGTAATCTAAATTATAGTTTCCCGCCTCCTTTTTTTCATCACACATAATTATCCAAAACAGCAATATTAATTTTTTTAATCATACAACTTCGCGATACTTTTGTCAAGTCTTGTAATATGCCTTTTCTTATATTTTTTAATATGTCCTAAATTGAAGGGCTTTTCTTTGCCGCTCAGGCCTCAAATCCGGAACCCGGCCTTAAAAAATCGCAAAAAAAGTCCAGTATTTCCAACACTTCCGCTGGATTTCGCTGGACTTTTTAAAAAGGCATTTTATTCACGTTTATCCGGACTTCTGCTTCTATGCTTTTATTTTGTTTTCGTACTAATGCACTCCGGATCGCCTGCTGCTACAACTCTTATTTTTGTTTCTATATAGATAGATTCTTCACCGCCGTAAGTGTCGCAATACACATCCTCTACATCTTCTAAAATTTCATAGTCTGCGCAATTTGCTTCTTTTACTCTTTCTTCAACGATTCTTTTCGCTTCACATATGCAAACGGTCTTTGCCTCTTCAAGCGAGGGGAACTCTTCCCGCCTTATGTTCAGGAACCCTATATATTGTCCATCCGACTTATCCTGCCGAATAATAACCTCAAACTTTTCCTCGATACGTCCGACAGCCGCGCCGATGGCGTTAGCAACGTCGGCATTTTCAGGAACAGAGCTTGTGAATCCATATCGGGCTGCTATCTGGGGCATCCAAGCATGGGAAGGCGCTCCAATCGCAATGACCGGAATATTGTCTTGCATTTTTTGACTGTCGTCCAACGCTTTTTTTATGGTATTAAAAAAAGCTGTTTTTACTTGGTCAATACAGGTTTCTCTATCACATTTGAGCCTGTCGCACAGCACATCAATCGCCGCATCTGCCGCCTTATCATTCCACTTGTCATAGATTCCTATCACATGTGCAAGGTCAGTAGGAGTGAAACCGCCTTCTGCATTTGAGTCTTCGCCAATCACCTGTTTCACTTTTTTCAAAATCTCGTCATCAGACTTTTCATCATTTAACAAAAGAGAAATCGGAGTCGTTTTATCCGGTCCGAACGTCAGATTTCCGGCTTCATCGATCCGAAGCTTGCTGTCGCCTCCTATTCCGTGGGTATATATGTCCGCGGCCATTACATGGGTCCGCCACGCCCCCACGATGGCGCCGTCTTCCCTAATGTCCACACAGCCATCTTTCACGGAAGCAATATCAGACGTAGTTCCTCCGATATCAATTACTGTCGCGTCTTTCAGCTCCGCCAGATGCATTGTTCCGATTACACTGGCCGCAGGTCCTGATAATATGGTTTCAATCGGTTTTTCTTCCGCGCTTTTACCCGTCATGAAACTTCCGTCACCCTTTACTACCATAAGCGGCGCAGAAATTCCTCTTTGCCGCAATACAGTCTTTGTATCGTTTATCAACTCTTTTATGATCGGTATCAATCTGGCATTTAATAGCGCAGTTACTGTTCGCTCATAATATCCCAGTTTACCTGTTATTTCATGGGCACAGATAACAGGGATATCCGACATTTCTCCAATAATTGCTTTTGCTCTTAATTCATGTTCAGGGTTTCTGGTAGACGCATATCCGGATATTACCAAGGCGTCAATTTTTTCGCGCATATGAAGAAACGCTTTTTTTACTCCCTCTTCATCCAGATCGTATTCCAGTTTTCCCTGTATCGTAAACAATCCATTGACAAAGTAGCATACTTGCGTCGGCAGGGTTTTCTTAATATTCTTTCCCAGGACAATAAGCCCCGCTCTGCATCCTTTATCTTCTACAACCGCATTGGTTGCCAGTGTTGTTGAAATGCAAACCATCTCAATTTCCGACACGTCCTCAATCGATAAGGCCTCAATACAGTTGTTAATCCCGATTACCAGATTTTCCTTTGTTGTTAACGCCTTTGCTTTGCAGCAAACTTTTTTAGAACCGGCTTCAACTAAAACACCATCCGTATAGGTGCCGCCCGTATCAATTCCAAGTATATATTCCATTATTATCTTTCCTTACTGCTCTAATAACAAGTGAGGAATCGTATCATTCCTCACTCTTGAATAAAGTTTATTGTATAATAAATCTGCTAGTTTTTAAAGCTTTGTAATTTAAGAATACACTTATGAATATCGTTTTCTGCAAAAACGCCCAGATCGTTAATCAAGCCTTTTACATCCGATGTTACCGAATCGCCCGGCAGGATTGCATTTAACATTCCCCCAAGCATCATGTTATACTTTTTGCCTCTTTTTTCTGCCAGCTCAACCAACTGTTTTGCATAGTCGAGCCCCTGTCCATTATGCACACTGATGGCAACCGTATCAAAGCCTTCTTCATCCGCCAGATCAAGCAAGGTCGGAGGATCGATGTCCACACCGCCGCTGATTACTTCTGCCCCGAACTCAGAATAAATCCCATTAATAAAGTACAGCCCGTAAGTATGAGTATCTCCGGAAGCCGCTATCAGTTTGACTCCTTCCAGTTCATTGCCTTTCAGGCCCTTCTCATCATATAATTCTCTGATGGTATCCTTCGTCAGACTTTCCGTTTTGCGTCCCAGTACGGTTGGAATAAATGGAATTACAGTACCGTTTTCATCCTTGTTATGATGGAATGTAGCTTCGAATTTACTCGGATTGAGTTTCTTCAATACCATGAATAGCTCCAGCGGATCTTTCATATTGATGCCTGCCGCTTCAAGGATTGCCATTGCATTCTCATAGAACTTTCTGCCTTCTCTCATCATGATTTCCGCGCATTCTTCAATCGGCGTCCAATTCATAAGAGCGTCCCAGGCAGGCGCTTGCTCACGAAGCCTGGACCCTACCGAATATATGTTTAACAAATCGTCCAATGTCGGAACGGTAATTTTCTCAGTGATAGATACCGGGTCTATCTGCAATCCCATTTTATAATGTCTTTCAAATAATATTTCCAATAACATTTCCTGAGCTGCCGGCCCATAATTGGATTCGATATCATGATCCCACTGATAGATCGTTGCTCCGTTCACATAGCCAATACAATTTTCTTCTTTCGTCGACAGCATTTTATGTATTGCCAAGGGGAATGCCAAACGCGGGATATATTCTGACAGCAGATTGCCATAAGAAATCTGATGCCTTGCTCCGCAAAGATCATGTACAATGTAGTGTTCCAATAATGCGTATCCCACATAGGTGACACAGTCCATCCCAAATCCGGGAAAACCGTCATCCATAAAGGTGTCGCAGAGAAAGCCTTCATCCCTCTTGGAGACAACCATGCCGATGGATTTAACCATATCGATCATATGCTGTCTGTCGTCGGTGTAGCCCGGCTGAGACCATATAAACTGAGAAACCAGACCGCATCTTTCAGAGCCTGCGATGATTGAATTCCTTGTTGTTTCTATTGCATTCGGGCAGCACAAAACCTGATCTTCAAAGAATATTTGCATCGGAACGTCCGCCTGGTGGGCCAAATAATCTTCAAGTGTTTCCATTACATAGCTGGTAGGCTTAGGCGCATTTGCCCTGTATTCTTTTGGAAGTGCAACCAATTGGCTGGGGATACACTGTACGGTGCGAATATCAAACCCGGTTCTCTGTCCGTGCTCATAAATCTTTTTAATCGCATCTACCTGTTCCTCTAAAGTAGCCAGTCCGAGTAATATTTCAAAGATTACCTCTCCTCTTGCAGCGCAGTCTTCCTTGTATGCCTGAAAGGTTTCAAATCCGCTTTCCTTCAAAAACAGGCTTTTACCGGCTTTTATTCCGTTGCCCATTTCGATGCCTTCTTTTAGCACCTCATATCCGTCAGGCAGGTCGACAGGCTTCAGACTTCTAATAAATTCTACTGACTTTTTATCCATTTTTCTCCACTTCCTTCAATTATTTATTTTCCGTTAGTGTTTTTATTTCACTTATCATAATATTTCTTAAAAGTCGTTTTGTCAATTAGTATTTTACCTCAAAAGCTTGGCTTGAGATAGGCTTTTAGCCGCTTATAAAAAAAGAGCTGTTTCATTACAGCTCTGACTGAGTATGGGATGGAAGATTGCTCAGATTGTTTTCTTCCTTCTCATCCGGAAGGGATTTCAGATATTCGTTACCCTTGCGCGATGCTACTCCGACTCCGCGAATCCCGTTCTGCTTTGCGAGTTCGACCCCTTCCTCCTTATTCAGAATCCGGCCGTCTTCCAGTTCATAACCCGTAATCTTGCCTTCATCCTTGATCAGAGAAACAATTTTTTTCGCATTTTCATTCGGTTCCGGAACATACTCCATAGCCATCATCGGC
>CAMJRV010000281.1 GCA_946408315.1 uncultured Bacillota bacterium
AATCAGTGTTATAATATAAAAAAGGCGGCGAACTTTCTCTTAATTTGTTGATTTTTTATTTCATAAATCAAAATACATTATAAAAGGAGTGTAAGTAGTATGTTTACTTGTGACAAAGACAGAATGCAGGACAAGATCTCCACATTCAGTACATTCGGCGACGCCGGACACGGCGGAATCACCAGATACTCCCTCTCCCCCGAAGCTCATCTTGCCAGGGACTATTTTAAAAAGAGAATGGAAGCCATAGGCGCGACGATTGAAACCGACGATATGGCCAACATGTATGCCACGATTCCCGGTTCCGAGCCAGGACTGAAGCGGATCGTCATGGCGTCCCACGCCGACTCCGTAAGGAACGGCGGAAACTACGACGGTATTCTCGGCGTAATCGGAGCGATGGAAGTTCTGGAAACCATCGTTGCCAATAACATTCCTCACAGACATCCGGTCACTGCGATGATCTGGACGAATGAAGAAGGTTCTCTTTATCCCCCTGCGATGATGTGTTCCGGCGTCGTATGTAATCCGTATCTGCCTCCGGAAATCGGAAAGAAGTTTAAAAAGGAAGACATGCTGAACTCCAAGAGCGTGCTGGACAAGACGAGTACGTTCGGCGAAGCGCTGGACAAGAGCCCATACAAGGGAGAGGAAAAGAGCAGACTGAACCCCGACGATTATATGGCGATGTTCGAACTGCACATCGAACAGGGTCCGATCCTCGAGGATGCCGGAAAAGACGTCGGTGTCGTTACCTGCGTACTGGGTATGTTCAACTACAGAATCAGATTTTTCGGACAGTCCGATCATGCCGGAACCACTCCGATGCACAAGAGACAGGACGCTCTGTTTGCGGCGGCTCAGGCTCTCTGCTACCTTCATGAAGAGATCGATAAGCTCGGAAGACCGGAGCTGGTCTATACGACGGGAGAAATCCTCTGCCATCCGAACGTTCATACGGTAATTCCGGATATGATCGACTTCTCTATCGACGTAAGACATGAGGACCCGGAAGTCAGGGCAAAGGTTCTTGAAATCGTAAAGAGCCTGGAAAAGAAGGAATGGGCAAAATGCAGATGCGAGGTCGAAATGGCCTGGCAGCGTGATACCGTATACTTTGACAAGGAACTGGTGGGCTATGTGAAGGAGAGCGCGGATGAACTCGGCGCTTCCAACCAGTACATCAACAGCGGCGCGGGACATGACGCTCAGTTCGTATCCTATATGATGCCGACTACGATGATCTTCGTTCCGTCCAAAGACGGCCACAGCCATTGCGAGCCTGAATTCACTTCTACAGAATCCTGCACGGAAGGCGCAAGCGTCATGCTGAATGCGGTTTTGAAGGCGGACAAAAAATAGGAACGAGCGGCGGAAAAAAACTTCCGGCTGATTTACAGAACTATGATTTCAATTCAGAGGGCTGCCGAAGCGTAAACTTCGGCAGCCTTTTCAATCGGGTGCGACTGTGATATAGTTGATACGAAAGACCGGAGGGCAAGAAGATGATCATCAGTGCCAGCAGGCGTACCGATATACCATGCTATTATACGGAATGGTTTTTTAACAGACTGAAGGACGGTTCGGTCCTCGTTCCGAATCCCCGGAACACAAACCGGCTGGGAAGGGTCGAGCTGTCTCCGGAGCATGTGGACTGTATCGTTTTCTGGACGAAAAATCCTGCTCCCATGCTGGAACGCCTCCCTCTGATCGATGGAATGGGCTACTCTTACTACTTTGAATTTACCGTGACGGCTTACGGTCGGGAGATAGAACGGAACGTACCGGAAAAATCGGCGGTCGTCGATATGTTTAAACGGTTGAGTGACAAAATCGGCCCCGGACGCGTAGACTGGCGTTTTGATCCCATTTTGATAAATGAACGGTTTTCGGCTTCCTGGATCGCGGAGCAATATGAGATACTTTGCGGGCAGCTTCACGAATATACGGAACGCTGCATCATCAGCTTTGTCGATGAATATTCTCATACCAGGAACAAAAACTTCCTCCTCAACAGGAACGATATGCTGGAGACTGCCCGCCATATCACCGCCATTGCCGGGCAGTACCGGCTGCCTGTATTCTCCTGTGCCGAGGAAATCAACCTCGGCAGTCTGGGGATCGAGCACTCCGCCTGTATCGACCGTAAAAAGATCGAGGGGCTGATCGGAGCGCATATTACGGCTAAAAAAGACCCGGGGCAGCGCCCGTCCTGCGGTTGCATCGAGAGCGTCGATATCGGAGGTTACGATACCTGCGGAAACGGCTGCGCCTACTGCTATGCCGTTACCGGTGAGAATGCCCTGCAGCGCAGGCTGGTGCAGCATGATCCGAAATCGCCGCTGCTGACCGGACGGCCCAAGGGGACGGAAATCGTTACCGACAGAACGACGCCTACTCTGAAGACCGATCAGATATCTCTATTTGATTGATAAAAAAGGAGATGAATTTTAATGATCTTTTATTTTACCGGAACGGGAAATTCCCTCTATGCCGCAAGCCGCATCGCGGAAGATCAGGGGGACCGGATATTTTCCATCGCAAAGCTGATGGACCTCAAAAAAGACGTATATCACTATGAGTTGGAGAAGGATGAGCTGCTGGGCTTTGTCTTTCCCGTCTTTGCCTGGGCGCCTCCTAAAATTGTGCTGGACTTCGCAGAAAAGCTGGAAATCTCCACGAAGCCGGGGACTGATGGGAAGTCGGAGGGCGTCGGCGGGAAGCCCTATGTATTTTCCCTTTGCACCTGCGGAGATGAAGAAGGAAGGACGTCGCAGGTTCTCAGAAAGGTTCTCGCAAAGAGGGGACTTGATCTCGACGGCGCCTTTTCCCTTCGGATGCCCAATAATTATATCATTGGGTTCGACGTGGATTCCAAGGAGGTGGCGGCGGGCAAGCTGAAGGCGGCGGAGCTGCTGCTTTCCGAAATCGGCAAGGCGATCGGCAGGAGACAAAGAGGCATCGATTTGACGATCCCGGGCAAATTTCCGGGCTTGAAGACGGCCCTGATCAATCCGATGTTTAACCGGTTTGCAGTCAGTACAAAATCGTTTCATGTGGACGATACGTGTACCGGCTGCGGAATCTGCGAGCGAATCTGTCCGGTCCACACCATCACCATCACCGGCGATGAAAAGCCGGTCTGGGGAAAGGACTGCACCCAATGTCTCGGCTGCGTCAACCGGTGCCCTGTACGCGCGATACAGATGGGAAAAGGAACCGACCGGAAAGGCCGGTACTGCCATCCCGATCTTGACCGCCTGGAACGGCAGCTCGATGACCAGGTGACAGAGTAGAGAGGAGGCGGAAAAATGCCGCGAAAAACATTTAATGAAAAACTGAACGACAGTAAGGACATGCCTAAGATCGTGGAGCTGACGGACCCGGCGTCCATTGCCCGGTTTCATGGAAGCAGAATGCTCATTGCTCCTCCCGTCGCTTACGATGGGATCATGAAGAGGGTTCCCGCGGGAAAGCTGCTCACGACGAACGAGATCAGAGACTATCTGGCCCGAGAGCACGGCGCGGACTTTACCTGTCCTCTGACTGCCGGAATTTTCATCAACATAGCCGCGAGAGCTTCGGAAGAGCGGGGAGCGGATGAAACTCCCTATTGGAGGACGCTGAAGAAGGGCGGGGAGCTGAGTGAAAAATACCCCGGAGGTCCGGAGAGCCAGAAAGCCCTTCTGGAAGCGGAAGGGCATACCGTCATCCTAAAAGGCAGGAAGCTATTTGTGAGAGACTATGAACAAAAGCTGTTTGAGCTATGAATTTATACCGGCAGAAACAGAGAGACAGCGCAGTAGATGAGGAGGATTGCCATAATCCCGTTGAGCAGCTTGCGGTGCGCTTTGAATACCTTGGCGAATACGGAGCCGAAAAGGGCCCAGCAAATCGTTCCGGAGAAACCCATCAGGGAGAGAACCAGAATGAATCCTAAAAGGGCTAGTGGCGCCTGGAAAACCGGAAGGATATAGGAGGACATGGCGGTAATCCCGTAAATGATGATTTTGGGGTTTACAAACTGGAGCAGGCAGCCCGACAGGAAGGAACTGCTCTTCTTATCCTCCATCTGGATATCGGGATCGCTTTTCCATATTTTCCATGCGAGATAAAGCATATAGCCTGCTCCCAGAGCGAGCATGACCGGCTTGATCTTTGGAATCAGGGCGTACAGTCCGGCGCTGAACAGCGTGCACAGCGCCATCACCATGGTGAATCCGAACAGGATTCCGAGGTTGAACGGAAAGCTTTTTCGAAAGCCGAGCCTGCTGGCGTGGCTCATGGACATGATATTGTTCGGTCCCGGCGTATAGGCCGTGATGAAGATATATGACAGAAATGAATAAAAATGAAACATATGGCAGCCTCCTTCAAAACGTAGTATAATATATCGAATGATATGTGCAATATAATGTATTGTGCTTTATATTATACGATTTGTTCAATATACTGTCAATGCATAAGGAGAAAAAATGGATATCAATTTGATTGTGGCTGAAAATCTGAAAGCGATCAGAGAAAATAAAAAGTTGAGTCTGG
>CAMJRV010000282.1 GCA_946408315.1 uncultured Bacillota bacterium
TGTCCCTTTTCCGAAAGCGTCCGCCGCAAACGTGCGGAAGGAACCGGCGTCAGGGTTCGCCACCGTCATTTCGGAAAGCGCATATAAAATGAAGTAGATCAATACTCCTCCCAATATATAGGAAATCAGGATCGATGGCCCCGCCGCGTGGATCGCCACCGAAGAGCCCAGAAAAAAAGAGCCTCCGATTACCGTTCCCACCGCCATCATCGAAAGCTGCCAGGAAGACAGACCTGCGTGATTTTTTTCCATAGTTTTCTCCTTTGCGGAATATAGTCATCCGTTATTTGATTGCGTTATAAAAATAGTATTCCTCATTTTAAAAAAAATCTGCGGAACAATGATGATTTCATTGCTCCGCAGATTTTTGACGGACGCCTTTTGATTCCTATTCCGCAATACAGTTCAGCGAACGGTATCGTCAACATCGATGAGAAGTACCTTGTCCTTGAAAGATCCCCTCGCTTCCCTTCTGATCAACTGAAGATAGTCGATATGCATCGGCTCGTATCCTTTCAGCTCCACAAGACAATCTAAAGCCTCGTAGACATCTGCGAGCTCTTCCTCATTGCCGCTGATTCGGTATTCTTCGATTTCCTCAATCACCTTGTCGATCAGCGCGTCAAAATATTCGCTTTCACTCAGGATACGGGACGTGCTCTTCCTTCCGCTCTCCTGAATCAGTTCTGGTATTCTGTCCCTTACCAGTTTGTTATAGGATCTGTTCATCGGCATCGTTCTCCTTCCTCTATTTTTTCATTTATCTATATTTTACCCCTTATTTCTCACGATAAAACGAGGAGATCAGCAACACTGCCGCAAATATGCCCGCCCATGCGCCAAGCCAGACGGACACCGCAGGAAACACTGCAGTAAGGAATAAATATTTTTGGCTGACACACCAGAATAAACCTCCAAGTATGAAAAGAGAGACTCCAAACGGAACCAGACGCAGCCTGCCGGCCCCGCCAAACCTCAGGGGCGTCAGCAACCGTCTGTCTCCAACCCCGCCTGCGGCAATTCTGACCGTTCGGATTAAAGTGACAGTCAGAACCAGAGTGACGGACATGATCAGACCGACCAACGCCCACAAAACGCATTCTCCCAGGAGGATGCGCGTCATTCCCGGCGGCGAAAAGCCGCACCACCTTGACCAACCGTTCAGCAATCCGGCAATAAAAGGCCAGCTCCGCTGGCTGTTGGTCAGGATTACGATGGCGTCGCCCGTCTCCGGAACGGCATGGAAGTGACTCATCCATCCGGTTCCCTGGCCGCCGTGGGAAACCGCCCGTTCCCCGCTCGAAAGCCGCTCCGTATAAAATCCCAGACCGTATGAATCAAAGACCAGGCTGTATATCCCGAGCTTTTCGGCCCGGGCTTTATAAAGACGCTCCACGCCGGAACGCGAGAGTACGCCCTGCTGCGAAAAATCGGGCATTCCGGCAATTGCGAAGGCAGCGATATCCTCCGCCGTCGCAAGCAGACCCCCCGACGCTTTTTCAGGATAGAGATAGACCGGAACCGGGCTTCCGTCCAGCCGATAACCCTTTGGAAGAGGCGGCGTTACGGACTTGCTCCAGACAAAGGTTGCGCCCTTCATTCCCAGAGGTTTCAACACCTCGCCGTCCATATACTCTGCAAAATCACGACCCGTGACCTCTTCTGCGAGCAATTCCAGAATATTATAACCGACATTGGAATAAAAAAAACCTTCCCTCGGCTTTCTGAAAGGAATCGCGGAGTTCGTCAGGCTCTCTTTTAAAGAAGGGATCGGCTCCTTTGGGGAATAAATCGTAAACACATCTCCGAGCGGCATGCCGGCGGTATGGCTCATGAGCTGCTCCACCGTCGCCTGATTCGCCGGTTCACCGGAGCCGGGAAATTCCCAATGCTTGATGTAGTTTCCGGCCGGTGCGTCAAGATCGATCTTCCCCGCTTCTGCAAGTGCCATGATTCCCCAGGCAGTCACCGATTTGGAAATGGACTGCACCCGCATGGGAGTATCTGCGGTAAGCCTCCGGCCCTCTTCTCTGTCCGCATAGCCGTAACCTTTCGTCCATGCGAGCTTTCCGTCCTTCACGATTGCGAGAGTTGCCCCCGGAATATCATACCGCTTCATAAGCTCCGGAACGTGCCGGTCCAGGTAGGCCGTGTATGCGCAGACAGAAGCGCCCCGGGAGACGCTTCTGTCCGGAAAATAGGGAACATATGCGGCTGTGAGAAAGAACGCAACGGCGGTAAACAGCATTCCCGCTGCAATTCCAAGCTTCAGCACATTCATCGGTCATTTCTTCTCCACAGGCAGCCATACCTCGGACCGGTAATCCTCCGCCTGCTGATTTCCCTCGAAATATACCTCGATATCCGGCGCGTTGGCATATTCGTATCCCGAAGTGGGCAGCCACTCGCCGACGATGCGTTTTTGCAGCGTCTGGATCGCCGAAGGCATCGGGCCGATACAGGTGAAGATCGCCCAGGTGCAGGCCGGAACAGTATATTCCTCCATTCCTTCCGGTACGTCATCGTCGCTGGCTACGGCAATATAATAGTCAAAATCCTTGTCGTTCATAGAGCCGCATACCCCCAGCACTCCGGCAGGCTCCTTGCCCATGAGAGCGCAAATATTCGCAAACATTCCGCTCTGCACCGTATTTTGCCAGAACAGTGGGATTTGCGCGAAGTTTTCCTCCACGTTCAGCTTGTAATTCTCCTTGACCCCTACGATGCGGAACGCATCCTTCTTTTCGATTCGATAATTCATTTCGTTCTCTCCTTTGATCGTGATTTTGAAGCTGATGGGAGGATAGGCTTTCAGCGCAGTTCCCTGCAATCGCGCCCCGGAGGGCGCGATGCCGTGCACGCTCTGAAACGCACGGTTGAACGCGGTGGGCGAATCATAACCGTATTTCAACGCGATATCGATGATCTTCTCCGTTCCGCTCTGCAGGTCGAAGGCGGCTTTCGTCATCTTCCTCCTGCGGACATATTCCGAAAGCGGCACCTCCGCCAGATACGAGAACATCCTCTGAAAATGAAACGGAGAACAGCAGGCGATCTGTGCCGCCCGCGCAAGGTCCACCTCCTCGATATTCTCCTCAAGATACGCCATCGCTTCATTAAGCCTTTGCAGCCACTCCATACCATCAACTCCTTACAATCTGAATTCTACCGAAAAAAAACCACAGTATCCTCTCATTTTCTGCACCGATCTGCGAGGTGCTGCGAAACGGCGCCTGCTACTGCGCCAATACCGGCTCCGATACCGAGCCACAAACTCAAATTATTTAACAGAGCACCCAGCAGAATACCGATGGCCGCGCAGAAGCCAATCGACGTGCCCATGCTCCAGTAAGCCGATACGCCTCTCTTTCTGTCTCGATTCACTCTTCCCACCTCTTTTGCTATTGATAACGAATGACGGCCTCTGCCTCATTCCGATTGAAATAAAGGCAGTCGCCTTCCGAATAGTGCCACACAGACTGAAGCACCTTCGGCTGTAATATTCCGTTTACCGGGCGATATTCGCGAAAAAGACCCGACCATTCCGCTCTTGTTTCCCTGCCGTCCATATCGACGGCGACTCTGTCGCCGGTATGAAATTCAAGCAGTTCTCCCGATTCGGAGAAATGAAAGATTCCGCTTGCCGAGATTCCTCCCCAGGAGATGCGCGCCTTCGCATGGGTATTGTCCACAGATTCCCAGGTGACAAAGTCCTGAAGCGCTGCGTTGGGCACCAGCAAACACTCGGCCAGCCAGGTGACGAGACAGGCGCGGTCCATCGCTTCACCGCGCTGATCGAACAGCGGAATCACTTTCGCAAGCCTCCCCTTCATGCTTCCGGCACCGTCCACAAAGGAATCGAGCCCCTCAAACGGAACCCCGAACAGCGGGGAAGAAATCAGAGCGTACCGTACCGGCTGCCCGACGAGATTGAACTGTTCATAATCAATTTTGATCGTCCTGCTTTCCGACATTACAAAGTCCACATCTTTGAAAGCCGCCCTCATATACGCCATCTTCGGCGTTCCCAAATATCCGCAATACCGGAAATATCTTTGGACCGACAGCGGAAGCTCCCGGATATCTTCCTCGGAAAATACTCCGGATCCGATCGCCGCCGGCCCGGTATTCTCCGCCGTCAGATGGTAAAACTGCGTCCTGACCGGCGAATAAGGAATTTGAAAGAACAGAATGGCTCCCCCAAGCATCAGAATAACCGGCACGATAATAAAGTACATCTTTTTATACTCCCTTTTCTTCATATTTCCGCCCCATATCGCTCCCATTCTTCTCAAGCTTTTGGATCGCATCGGTCAGAGCCGTCAGCTCCTGGGGGGTAAAACCGTTGAACAGCTCTTCAATAAAATCGGATTCCATCCGCTCCCGCCGTTCCAAATGATCTTTGCAGGCCTCTGTCAGCCTGATCCGGAGCACTCTCGCATCGAGCGCATCCTTTTCCATTGAGACGAAGCCCTGTTTATTGAGAATCAACGCCATCTTTTTTACATTTTGCCGCGAGCTTCCGATACAGGCCGCAAC
>CAMJRV010000283.1 GCA_946408315.1 uncultured Bacillota bacterium
GGCGTCATCATCGGGGATGCGTCAGAGGAACTGACCGAGCTTGCGGAAAAGGCGGGGATTCCCGTCATCACCACACTGATGAGCATGGGCTCCTTCGACAGGAGGAAACCCCTGTCTCTTGGCATGGCGGGCATGCACGGGCAGAAGGAAGCCAATATGGCGGTACACCACAGCGACCTGATCCTCGCCATAGGAGCCAGGTTCAGCGACCGGGTCACGGGAGATACCACACGGTTTGCCCGGGGTGCGAAGATCATTCATATCGATATCGATCCGTCTGAGTTTGGAAAGAATATGCGGTATGACTATTGTGTGAAGTGCGATGTGAAGAGCTCTCTCGGCGCGCTGATTCCTTATGTAAAGGAGACGGACCGGACGGAATGGAACCGCAGGGTCGCTTCCTGGAAAAAGAAGAAAGGAAACAGCGGGAACAAGCTCAACCCGGACAGCATCTATGATACGATCAACGAGGTGATGGGTGACGACGTGATCATGGCTACCGATGTGGGACAGCACCAGATGTGGACCGCACAGAAGTGGCCGTTCCGAAAGCCCAGGACCTTTATTACATCCGGCGGGCTGGGAACCATGGGTTTCGGCCTGGGAGCGGCTATCGGCGCCCAGTTTGGAAATCCGGACAAGCGAGTCATCCATATCACCGGCGACGGCAGCTTCCGGATGAATCTGAACGAGCTGGCGACGGTGTCGGCTCAGAAGCTTCCGATCATCACCGTGGTTGTAAAGAATCACACCCTCGGAATGGTGCGTCAGTGGCAAAAATTATTTTTTAATCAGAGATATTCCGCTACAGATTTGCCGGACGTCATAGAATATGACAAGCTGGCTTCGGCCTTCGGCCTTTCCGGATGTCTTGTCCGGGACCGGGCCGGTCTGAAAAAAGCCCTGGAGGATGCGAAGTCTTCCGAAACCGGGACGGTGATCGCCTGCGAGATTTTCATCGATGAGAACGTGGCGCCGATCGTTCCGCCGGGTGAAGCGATCAATAATCAATTACTTACAGAAACGTTGGTGTAAACCGTGAATCATATGAATACAAAAAAAGAATATCAGCAAGGGGTTGCATTCGCAATCCTTTGCGCTGTTTTATGGGGTATTTTGCCCGTCTATTGGAAGGCCCTGGTCCCCATCAATCCAGTGGCCATTTTATTTTACAGAATCGTGCTCGCCTTCGGCTTTTCCCTGATCCTGGCCCTCTGCTTTTACCGCTGGAAGGGGATCGTTAAGCCTTTGAAAGAGAAAGGAATCCTCCGGACCTTTTTTCTTGCGGGAACGATCATCTCCTTTAATTGGGGAATCTACATCTGGGCCGTCAGCAACAACTACGTCATCCAAGCCTGTATCGGGTATTACATCGAGCCCTTGATCGTATGTGTGTTCGGCATTCTTTTCTTTAAGGAGCGGATGAACAAGTACAAGCTGACCGCTTTCCTGATGGCCTGTGCCGGGGTCCTGGTCATTCTGGTCTACTACCGGCAGGTGCCGGTCCTCGCCTTGAGCCTGGCCCTTACCTTTGCGACCTATGCGGCGATTAAGAAAAAGTACAAGCTGGACGCGGTTTTAGCCCTTCTCTATGAAACGATGCTGCTGGTGCCCTTTGCCGTGGCCGCCATACTATACTTTGAACTGACCGGAAGGGGAGCTTTCGGTGCGCCCCCGTTTCAGATCGGCCTGCTTTTATCGGCCGGGATTCTGACGGGTACGCCGCTGATGCTGTTTGCCATGGCGACTAATCGGATCAGCCTGATCACCCTTGGGATCACGGAATATATCGCACCCTCTCTCACCTTGCTTCTCGGTATCTTTGTATTTCAGGAGCCCTTTGACAAGATACAGCTCGTCGCCTTTATAATCATCTGGGTGGGACTTGTGATCTTTACCTTCGGTGAGATCAAGGAAAGCAGGGAATCAGCCGCGCGCAGGCCGGAGGACGGGAGCTCGCGGGAGTACGAAAGCGCCGTGTCCGATATCGGCCGGGGAATCAAGCGGTTATCCGGCGGAGCGGGGGGAGATTCCATCCTGATCGCCGGATCGGAGAAGACGGCTCTGATCGATTGCGGCATGGCCTACTGCGGGGAAGCGCTGGCAGAAAAGATAAAGCAGGAGCTGGGCGACCGGCCCCTGGACTACGTGATTCTGACCCATTCTCATTATGATCATATCAGCGGGCTTCCCTATCTCAGAAAGGCGTGGCCCGGGCTCATCGCATACGGTTCTTCCTATGGAAAATACGTTCTGGAACGGGATTCGGCGCGGAAGAAGATTGAAGAGATGTCCGAATCCGCATGGAAAACCTACTGCGGTGAGGTCCCCGAGCAGGGCGTGTTGATGGAGGGACTGAAAATCGACCGGACTGTCGGCGAACAGGATGTCATCGCTCTGGGAGACAGGGAATTGCACGTCTATGAAACGCCGGGCCATACGAGCTGCTCCCTGACCTTCCTTCTGGAACCGGACAGCATCCTCTTCCCGAGCGAGACGATAGGAGTCTATGCAGGGAAGGGCGTGATGGTCACAGGCATGGTGAAAAGCTGCCGTGAGACGATGGACTCTATCGAAAAGTGCAGAAAAATTAACGCGAAGCGCATCGTGTCTCCCCACTTCGGACTGGTTCCCGACCAGGAGTCGGGATCGTATTGGGACCTGGCGGCGGAATCGGTGATCCGCAATCTGGAATTTGTCCGGAATCAGCTCAGGGAAGGTACATGTTTTGAGGAGATTATGGAAAAATATGAAAGAGAATTCTATTCTGACCGTGTAGCCGGAGAGCAGCCGAAGGAGGCGTTTTTACTGAACGCCCGGCATATGATCCGCGGTCTGATCCGGGATATGGAGGAGTGCTCCTGAAGGTGCGGTCTGACGTTTTCGAGGTGGGGCCGACTGCCGATATTGTCTGAAAATTCAATGTATTTGGGGTGAAAATACCGTTTTTTAAGGTGGTGAAAAAGTATACAGAATACACCTGCCTTTTTACCCAAATACTAATTGACAATATATTAACAATGAGATAAAGTGTAAGCTGTAGAATCAGATCAGTCAAATATGATAAATATTGAAAGCATGATCAAGTAGGAGGAGAACGAAAAATGGATTTCAAACTATCAAAAACACATTTGCTTCAGCAGGAACTGTTCCGTCGATTTGCGGAGAATGAAATAAAGCCGATAGCAGAAGAGATGGATGAAACAGAGGTGTTTGATATGGAGCTTGTGAAGAAGCTTCAGAAATATGGCCTTATGGGAATTCCTTATTCAAGGAACTACGGCGGAGTAGGCGGTGACTATCTTGGTTACGCTCTTTGCATGGAAGAAATCTCCAAAATCGATGCGAGCACCGGGATCACCATTTCCGTACACACTTCTCTTGCCTGTTCCTGTATCGACAGCTTCGGTACAGAGGAACAGAAACAGCAGTGGCTGAGACCTCTCGTCGACGGATCAAAGGTAGGCTGCTTCGGACTGACGGAGCCGAATGCCGGAACCGACGCTGCAGGCCAGCAGACAAAGGCCGTGCTCGACGGCGACCACTATATCATCAACGGAGCGAAGATCTTTACGACGAACTCCGGTTTCGCAGATACCTTTGTAGTCTTTGCCATGACCGATAAGGCAAAGGGAACCAAGGGCATTTCCGCATTCGTCATCGACAGAAACACTCCTGGCCTGACGGTAGGAAAGAACATTCACAGAATGGGTATCAGAGCGGCATCCAACTGTGAAGTAGCATACGAAAACGTACGGATTCCCGTAACCCAGCGTCTTGGAAAAGAGGGAGACGGATTTAAGATCGCCATGAAAGCTCTTGACGGCGGAAGAATCGGGATTGCCGCACAGGCGACTGGTATCGCCCAGGGCGCTCTGAATGAAGCGATCAAATATGTAAAGGAAAGAAAACAGTTCGGAAAGAGAATTTCCTCCTTCCAGAATACTCAGTTCAAGGTTGCTGAGCTGCAGACGAAGATCGACGCGGCCAGACTGATGACCTGGAGAGCTGCCATTTCAAAAGACAACGGCGAGAACTACGGACCTTTGGCCGCTATGGCGAAGCTGTTTGCGTCGGAGATGTGCAACGACGTGACAAGAGCCTGCGTGCAGCTCATGGGCGGCTACGGCTATTCCAGAGAATATCCGGTAGAGCGCATGATGAGAGACGCGAAGATCACGGAGATCTACGAAGGTACGTCTGAGGCTATGAAGATGGTTATTGCCGGCTCGATGAAAATCAGCTAAGTGAATCAGGAATTTGAAAGGAGAAAAAAGATGAAAATCGTTGTATGTATAAAACAAGTACCAGACACCAATGAAGTAAAGCTTGATCCGGTAACGAATACCCTGATCAGAGAAGGCGTGCCGAGCATCATCAACCATGACGACAAGTCGGGAATCGAAGCTGCGCTGCAGTTGAAAGAAAAAGTGGGCGGAACGGTTACCGTCGTCTGCATGGGACCTCCCCAGGCTGACGTGGCTCTCCGGGAAGCGCTGGCCATGGGCTGCGA
>CAMJRV010000284.1 GCA_946408315.1 uncultured Bacillota bacterium
TTCCGAAAAGAATATCAACTGTAATTATAAACTCATTGAAGGGCGGAGTTGTGCCAAGAGTCGGCCTTCCCTATATCACAGTAGGCAGAGAAACCGAAATTAATGCTCTTTTACGAGATGTTGATATTATTGCAGACGGTGGGGCGTCCTTTCGCTTTGTTGTAGGTAAATACGGCAGCGGCAAAAGTTTTCTCCTGCAAACAATTAGAAATTATGTTATGGATAAAAACTTTGTTGTGGTAGATGCTGACCTCTCACCTGAAAGACGATTGCAGGGAACAAAAGGGCAGGGACTGGCTACATATAAAGAACTAATACAGAATATGTCTACCAAAACCAGACCCGAAGGCGGGGCCCTGACACTTATCCTTGACAGGTGGATCAGCAATATCCAAAGTGAAGTAGCCGCTGAAAGTGAGCTGTCCTTTCATGACAGTGAATTCGGCAAGCTGGTTGAAAAGAAAATATACGAAGTGATCAGTTCGCTTAACGAAATGGTGCATGGGTTTGACTTTGCGAAGCTTTTAATTATATATTATAAATCCTTTCTTAACGGAGACGATGAAAGCAAAGCAAAGGTAGTAAAATGGTTTCGTGGTGAATATGTCAATAAGACGGAAGCCAGATCGGAGCTTGGCGTTAATATTATAATTACGGATGACGACTGGTACGAGTATATTAAGCTCTTTGCAATGTTTCTCAAGAAAGCAGGATATAATGGGCTTCTTATACTGATCGACGAGCTTGTAAATATTTATAAGGTTCCAAACAGCATTACACGGCAATATAACTATGAAAAAATCCTTACTATGTACAATGATACACTTCAGGGAAAGGCCAGATATCTGGGCATCATCATGAGTGGTACACCTCAGTGTATCGAGGATACGAGACGTGGTGTTTTTAGCTATGAGGCTTTAAAATCCCGGCTTGAGGAGGGGCGCTTCGGGCGTGATAATATAAAGGATGTGCTTGCGCCCGTAATAAAGCTCTTGCCTCTTACTTACGAGGAAATGCTGGTTTTGATTGAAAAGCTTGCCGGTATTCATGCAGGCCTCTTTGATTATGAGCAAGCCTTAAGCCAGGATGATATGATCGATTTTATTAAAATTGAATTCGGCAGAATCGGTGCGGAAACAAATATAACGCCTCGCGAGGTGATCCGTGATTTTATAGAACTGCTGAATATCGTCTATCAAAACCCGAATATAAATGTTTCTGAGCTTTTAGGCTCTGAGAAATTTGAGTTTGCCAAGTCAGAAATCAATGACGAAGTGTTGGAAAAAGAGTTTGAGGAATTTGAGATTTAAGGAAGCGCGGAATGAATCAGCACTTCCTAATGTGCCAGGATTGGAGGCATGAACATAAGTATGAATATTTTTAATCGATATGCACCGTTTATTCAGGATTTTATTTATCAGAATAACTGGGAAGCTCTCCGTGCAATCCAGGTTGCGGCAGGAGATGCAGTTTTTAATACAGACCAGAATGTTCTGCTGTCGGCGTCAACCGCTTCAGGTAAAACGGAAGCTGCATTTTTTCCTATCCTCACACTCTTTCATGAAGAGCCGCCGAGATCCGTAGGGGCTATATACATAGGGCCTCTAAAAGCACTGATCAATGACCAGTTCATGCGTTTGAATGATTTGTGCAGAGAAGCAGATATCCCTGTTTGGCATTGGCATGGGGATGTTGCACAGTCTCACAAAAACAAACTCTTAAAAAACCCATCAGGTATTTTGCAGATTACCCCCGAATCTCTGGAAGCTTTGCTTTTGCACAAACATGCATATGTGGCAAGGCTTTTCGGCGATTTAAGATTTATTGTGATCGATGAGGTTCACTCCCTGATGCGCGGTGACAGAGGAGGCCAGACACTATGTTTGATTGAAAGACTTTCCAAGATGGCAGGAGTTAATCCAAGAAGGATCGGTCTTTCTGCAACCATTGGCGATCTGGAAAGTACAGGGGCTTTTTTGTCATCAGGCACCGGGAGAGAAACAGTAATTCCAAAGATTGAGGCGAAAGGGGAAAAATGGCGGCTTTCGATGGAGCATTTTTTTAATACTGAAAATGAGGAGCGTCGTGGCCAGGGATCGCAGCCGGCAGAAGATTTGGTAGAAGAAAAGGGCATTCCTGAAGCTTTGCCTGTTCTGGATGTGAAATCAGATATTGCACCCAAAAACGCCGACCCGGGTATGGGATATATCTTCGAACACACAAGGGGCAAAAAATGTCTTGTATTTGTAAATTCAAGAGAAGAGTGTGAGGCTGTTACAACAACGCTCCGCCAGTATTGCGAAGCGAAACACGAGCCGGACAGATTCTTAATCCATCATGGCAACCTGTCAGCCTCCTACAGGGAAACTGCGGAAGCTGTTATGAAGGATGAGGAACAATACCAAACTACTGTCACAACAGCAACTCTTGAGCTTGGAATAGACATAGGACGGTTAGAACGTGCCTTTCAGATTGATGCACCTTTTATGGTGTCTTCCTTTCTGCAAAGAATGGGGCGTACAGGCAGGCGTGACTTACCGCCGGAAATGTGGTTTGTGATTCGTGAGGAGGTTCCTGAGGCAAGAGCAATGCTGCCGGCAACGATTCCATGGATGTTGCTGCAGGGAATTGCCCTGATTCAACTCTATGTACAGGAGCGATGGGTTGAACCTCCTAAGCTGGACCGGCTTCCCTATAGCCTCCTGTATCATCAGACGATGTGTACACTGGCCTCCGGCGGGGAAATGTCTCCGGCAGGGCTTGCTTCCCGGGTGCTTTCTTTGAGCTATTTCCACAGAATAACGCAGGATGATTATAAACTGCTTTTAAAGCACCTTATCAGCATTGAACATATACAGAAAACGGAAGAAGGCGGGCTTATCGTGGGCCTTGCAGGAGAACGGCAAACAAATTCATATAAGTTTTATGCCGTGTTTAAGGAGAATGAAGAATACACTGTCAGAAGCAAATCTCAGGAGCTTGGTACAATCGTCATGCCCCCGCCTGTAGGTGAAAAAATAGCTCTTGCCGGACATGTCTGGATTGTTGAAGAGGTGGATCACAAACGCCATCTGGTTTATTGTGATCAGGTTAAGGGAAAAGTTCCAGCATATTTCGGACAATGCCCGGGAGATATCAATACAAAAGTTCTTGAAAGAATGAGGGGTGTTCTGCGTGAAAATATGGTCTACCCTTATCTTATGAAGAACGCTGTGACAAGGCTTGATGAAGCAAGGCATACTGCAAAAAACTCCGGCATGACAGAGGAGCCTCTCATCTGTCTTGGCGGTGACATGTGGTGTCTGTTTCCGTGGCTTGGCTCATACGCATTTTTGGCGCTGGAGAGATTTATCAAGCTCAAATGTGCGCCTCATCTGGGTATCACTGCCCTTGATTCCTCAAGACCGTATTTCATTCAGTTCAAGATGAAGGCAACACGAGAAGATTTTTTTAATGTTTTGAGAGACATGGAAAAACAACCGCTTGACCCGATGGAACTGATCTATAAAGGTGAGATTCCGTTATTTGATAAGTACGACGAATTCTTACCGGAGGAGCTGGTTAAAAAAGGCTTTGCGTATGGCATTCTGGGTATCGAGGAGATGAAAATGCGCATTCGCAGTTGGGATAGGAAATAATAGGATATAACCTTTCCGAAGAAGATAGGAGAACTTAAAATGATAAAAGTATATTTGGCGGCATTCCCAATGCTATACGAGGGAGAAGATATTGAAGTACGATACAGCTTGTTTCAGGATGATATTCTCATTCAGAAGGAATCGATTTATTCAGAATATATGAAACCGGCGATTGTCGGGCTGCATTCTGTTCTTACGATGTTACTGAAGCTGGAAGAATACAAGGATGAAAAAATTACAGTCATTATGAATGATTCTTCCTTGTATGAAATCGTTAAGGGTTGCAGCACCACGCAGAATGGTGACGTTCTTAAAATGGCGAGCAAGATGAAAAAGCAGCTGGTCAAATTCAAGAATTTATCTTTTATTAATGTCACCAAGGACAAAACGTCTTTAGCGAAATGGAAGGAAATATTAGAGGCCTAAATTGAAAGAAGCAGGGAAGCAATATATTAAATATCTGGGAGAAATGAGACCTCTTGATGAAGTGATTTCTGTTGATGGATTTTCAGAAGCTGAGATATTAGATGAAGTCAGCAAGTTCTATGTTAAGATGAGCAAGAAGGTTACGAAAGAAAGAACGGAAGTTTATCAAAAGTCATTAGGAGTAACTCCTCGCTCAATAAAAATAGATAAAATATGCAATCGCTGGGGCAGCTGCAATACGAAAAAGGAGATTACTTACAATTATTTAATCGTAACGTTACCTATGGAGCTTATTGATTATATTGTCGTTCATGAACTTTGCCATATCTATCATATGAATCATGACAGATCCTTTTGGCGTAAAATAGGGAGTATTATGCCTGACTATAAGAAAAGAATGAAAATGCTTAACGGGAGCGAATAATAAAAAGCACAAAAATTGATTG